>JAAETN010000568.1 GCA_024228355.1 Maribacter sp.
ACAATTCGATGCACTATTGCAGGAAAATTACAATGCTGGTAAACCCGGCGTCACCGCCTTAGTTTATAGAGATGGAAAAGTTTTATACCGCAAGGCCTTTGGTATGGCGAATCTAGAACTCGATGTTCCCATGCAACCGGAAAATGTATTTGAACTGGGATCTATCACAAAACAATTTACATCAGTCTCCATCTTAATGTTGATGGAACAAGGTAAATTGGGTTTAGATGATGAAATCACGAAATATCTACCCGAGTACCCTACAAATGGTAAAAAGATAACTATTCATAATTTATTGAACCATACATCCGGTATCAGGAGTTATACTGACCTACCTAACTTTAGAGCAACGGCAAGAACCGATCAAAGCCCAAAAGAAATCATAGACATTTTTAAAGATGAACCTATGGATTTTGATCCAGGGGAGAAATGGCACTATAATAACTCTGGCTATATAGTTTTAGGGTATATTATTGAAAAAGTTAGCGATAAATCCTATGCTGATTTTATTTCCGATAACATATTTGTTCCCTTAAAAATGGAAAATTCGTATTACGGCAGTAAATCCAATTTGGTTAAAAAACGCGCCAGCGGCTACATGCCCATTGAAGAGGGTTACAAAAATGCCGATTATTTGAGTATGACTTTGCCATATGCAGCTGGTTCTTTAATGTCATGTGTAGATGATATGTTGTTATGGCATAAAGCGGTACATAACAATACCTTGATATCAGCAGAAAGTAAAGCATTGGCATTCACCGGTGGTATCTTGAACAATGGTAAGCCAACCCATTATGGATACGGCTGGCAGGTGAGCGAAATAAATGGTACGAAAAGCATAGAGCATGGCGGCGGTATTTTCGGTTATGTTACCCAAGGTGTTTATGTTCCAACAGAAAATGTTTATGTAATTCTACTTACCAATACCAATGGAATCTCACCCCAAGATCCCGCCGTTAAAATGGCAGCTTTGGCTATAGGCAAGCCCTATCCTTTGGAAGATGTCAGTGTTTCACTTACTCAGAAAGAATTGAACAAATGGGTAGGAAACTACGAGTTTGATAATGAGGTATTGAGAAGTATTACTTTAGAAGATGGACAGCTCTATAGTCAACGTGAAGGAAGTGATAAATTAAAGATATATGCCGATTCTGCGACAAAGTTTCATTTTGAAGGCGGATTGACTACCTATGAGTTTACCATTGAAAATGGAAAGAAAGTGGCGAATTTTGCAGCTCGCATAAACAAATCCAAAGGGATGGAAACAGATCGTAAGCCAGAAACTGAAAAAGAAGTCATAACCATTGCCGCGAATACATTGGATGATTATTTGGGTAGTTATGAGTTACAACCTGGCTTTATAATAAAAGTTACCAACAAAGAAGGTAAAATATTTGTCCAGGCTACCGGTCAGCCAGAATTTGAGATGTTCCCAGAAGCAGAAGACGTCTTCTTTTTAAAAGTAGTGGCCGCACAATTGGTCTTTGGGAGAAATGATTCAGGTAAGGTAGTTAACCTTACCCTAAACCAAGGAGGGCAATCTCTAAAAGGAGATAAAAAATAAGGACTAGATTTCTATTTTAGTTTGGATGAGGTTTGAAATACCCTTGGCGATCATTCGGGTTTTATCGGCGTTCCATACCTCGCATTCGGCGTTGATGATCTGCTTGCCTTTTTTGATAACCTTGGTCTGCGCAATGATGGTTTCGCCTGTTTTGGCACGACTAAAATAGTCAACTGAAAGGCTTACGGTAGTGTACACATGTAAAACGCCCGAAGAGAAAACTGCAGCGCCAATCGCATCATCTATAATGGCTGCCGTAGTGCCCCCATGTATAATGCCCAGAGGGTTGGTCATTTCTTCACGAACAACATAAGAAAATTCAAGTTCACCAGCTTCAGCTCTGATTAGTGTAGGGTTCAGCCATTGCATTAATGGGCTGGGGGATTGTGAAGCGTCTTTGCCAATTTGTAACTTAAATAATTCGAGGGCCTTGTTCATAGGATTGTTTTATTAACCCAAAGATACAATGCATGGATTAAATTGTCCTTCAGGTGGAAATAGGATTTAATTATACCCTATTAAATAATGTCGTAGTAAATCCTTTACATAATCATTTCCGTTCGGGGTGCGAACCACGGTGCGTATGTTTTTTAGTAGGCAAATTACCTGGTTAGAACATGGATTTTAGTTCTTTATCTAATTCCCGTATCTATAACAATTTCAAGAAAGACAGTTTTGTCAGCCTCAATTTTAATTGTTTCCGGTAAAGTGGTACCGAAAAGATGTTCTAATTCAAGATCAATAAAATAGTCACCTTCGGGAAGATCAAAGTTGAAGGAGCCATCCAAATTAGGTTCCAAAATTCCCAGCTTTGATTTTTTATCCGCTGTCCAGACTCCAATTGGCCATGTCTTGAAGGTAGCATCAGTGGGTTGGCAATTCGGATCAGGGGGAAAGGTTTCCACAGGGCAAAGAGGACCTATGGATATAGTTCCTGTCAAAAGACCTAGTTCCAAATTTCCATCTTCTTGATTACAGCCACTAAGAGGAACTATGATGATTGCAGCAGCCAATAACAAAAGGCTTTTAGATGAAGGCACTAATACATTGACAAGCCATGAAATAGGATTCTTCATTATATGCAAGAATTTAGGGTTTTCATATTAATGTCGCAAAAAGTCACTATGTTTTTAAAGTAAAACCATAATCTATCATAAGCTGCTGAAACGGTATAATGACAATGACAAATGATAATTTCTGCCTATAAGATGAGCTGTAAAGTAATAGGTTGCCTTATTTTGCCCAGTAAATCGAAGATATCATTACTACCGTTATATCGTTGGTTTGAATTTTAAACCAGACAAATCCAATCATATGAATCTCACATGTCATAAGGGCAATCCTTAAAATAGTCTTGAATACTAAATTTACGGTCCTCGAAACTGTCTTGAAGAATTTTAAAATGTTGAATACGATCTACCCGAAATGCCCTATAGTCTTTTCGTAGATGACACCAGGCAATCAATATCCATTTTTGGTAGGTTGAGAATAGGGCACAAGGCTCAATTTTCCTAAAAGTGATATTGGGGTCATCGGCCTTACGGTAGTTGATCTCTATACAATTGAAATGGGTAATCGCCAATTGAATTTCCGATAGGGCATTGCTCGATATATTTTCGTAGCTCTGATCAAAAACATGTATTTTATTATTCAACAATTCACTTTTCTCGAGAACGGAAGACTTAAAAACAGATTTGATCTTCGTAAGTGCTTCTTCAAAATCGTTCTTAAAAGATGAATCGTTACTTTGTTTTACCAAATGCTGTGCTGTAATTAGGGCATTGGCTTGTTTCTCCGTGAATTGAACAGGCGCTACAGTATAGCCGTCCATGAGTGTATAGCCACGACCTTCGAGGGTGATTACGGGAACACCAGCGGCTATCAATTTCTGAATGTCTCGATAAACCGTTCGAATGCTTACATCGAACTTTCCAGACAGTTCTGTGGCCGTTAAAACCCGTCTGGATTTTAGTAAGGTAAGAATGCTGATAAGTCTCGATAGTTGCGACATAAAAGTTAAGGTAGTGAACCTATTAAAATTCACTACCTAGGTTTAATTGTTCGTTACTTCCAGGAATGTAATGCCACTTTGTTGCCCTCGGTATCTATAAGCTGGGCCATAAAACCATTTTCACCAATATCGGTTTTGGGCATTATGACTTTACCACCAGCTGTCTCAACACGGGAAAGGGGAGTGCTGAGGTCATCCCCTCCGTTTAGGTAAATGGTAACACCATCAGCAGAGGGGTTTGCTCCTTCCATTTGCATGATACCACCACCTACACCATTATTTTCCTGATCAAAGGGGAACATTCCATATTTGCCTTCGGGCATGGGCATATCACTGATTTCTATACCCAACATAGTGTTGTAAAACTTTTTGGCCCTTTCGTAATCTGTTGCTGGTATCTCGAACCAACTAATTGCATTTTTCATTGTATATCATTTTTAAGGTTTAACAAGATACAAAGTTAATGGTTATAGTGTCAGATTATGTCAGGGGTTAATTTATTTAAAATCAACTTTCATTTTTTTAACAAGTAGTAATCATATAATGCTATTTAGTAATTCTTTTAGCGCAACATTTCCGCAATTTTTGGCCGTGTCATTTCAATCTGGGCATAATCCAACTTAAGTCCAAGTGGTGCAAGTTCTTTTCCAAAAAACTCATAAACACCTTTGACCTCGTGATAGGGACCTGAAACCGATTGAAAAGGGGTATGTCCATATTTATTCACTAATGTCTTGTCTGCACCATACTTCAACAACATTTCGATGATTTCGATATGGCAAAAGAAGGCAGCTGTATGCAGCGGCGATGAAGATTCATTATTTCTGAAATTTACATTGGCACCGGCCTCGATCAATAGTTTGGCAACTTCTGTTTTGCCAAAAACAATAGCTGTTATTAAAGGACTTGAACCACCTGTGGGTTCTTTTTCATCCAGATCGGAACCTGCTTTAATATGTTCACGAACTGCTTCAAGATTACCCTGAATTGCCGCTTCGTGAAGCCCAATAATCTGGGTCGTTGATGTTGTGTTTACAGCAGTTAGTTGTTCTTTATTTGCCTGTTTGGCATAAACGGTAATCGTAAGAAGCGCTGCTATTGCCATCACTGCAGATACCTTTTTCATTGAATGGGTTTTTTGAAATAGTTGATTATATAAATACACAAGGACATTGCTTACTATGAAGGTCAAAAGGGTCAACACAATAAATTTAATAAAAACGGGAATATCCCAGTTCAACATAAGTGTTGCAATAACACCCAAGACTACAACATGTATTATATAGACCTGATATGAATTCCTGTTTAAATGGGCCATAAGCCTATTGCTTTTATTAAAATTAAATCGAAACAGGTAAACAAAAACGTATAGGAAACTTAACATGGATACTAGTAATGTCGCATAATATACAGTCCTGTCAACCACTTCCGAAATAAAAAAGTAATTCCGATCAGGGGTTATCATATTGAAAAAGAGATTCAAGGCAACAACGGTAAATACACTCACTGCAAGGGTCAGTGCCACATTGGCCCAAATATAATTTTTCTTGTTCTTGGTATTCGACTCAAAGATATTAAGCTCATAACATAAGGAGCCCAATAAAAAAACCATAAAATATACCAACAGCCTTTCTCTTTGAAAATGAAGAATAGAGGAGTTGAACCAGCCACTAAGATCACTGAACGAAATAACCAAGCTATACACAAGACCTAGTACTAAGGTTAATAACACTCCTGTTCTTAAGGATAGTTTCATTGACAAGGCATTGGTTTTTGATAAGGCCAGATACACCACTTGAAATAAAAACAGTACAGGTAAGAACCATAACCAGTTTTGAACCGGATTATCGGAAAATAAATATGGATTACCACCCACTCTTTGAAATATATGGAAGTAGGTATACCATTCTTCTTGGGGTAGGCCCCTTGAATAAAGGAATATTACCTTATAGGCAGGTATTAGGGTAAAAACAGCCATTATCCAGGGCAGCATAATCCTATTGAATTTTGACTTGAAAAATTCCCAGTTGTTTTTATTTTTTATTGATCTGGGTATAAAATATCCTGAAATAAAAAAGATAATAAACATCACAAAAAGATCCAAATACATTCGTATGAGTCCTATTGAACTGTTCTTGGCCGGATCACTCACAATCCAGGTATCCTGCAAAATAGATTCATAAACTATTCCTGAGTGTAATAGGACCACCAATAAGATTAAAAAGGTCCTTAAGTTGTCTAAAAAATAGAGTCGCGTTTTCATTATTTCTTGATTTAAGTTTTACATTTTTTTCTATGATGTAAAGTTCCAATAAGCCATGATGCAACACTTATCAAGAAAATGACAAAACGTGTAAAGTTTGATGAAGCACTATAAAATATGCGGAATCGATATAAATTATGACGCATGTGATAATGAACAAGGTTTTAAAGTGGAAATAACAAGTAGACCAATTTATTGCTGTTTTGTGCATTAAAATCCTAACAGCGGTTTTCGTTTTCGTATCTTGTACTATACAATTCCAAATTTCGAATTAGCAAAAAAGCCAATGCCCGATTCTAACCCAATAAAAATTGAATTTATACATAAAATAACAGGGATTATTGAAGGAAACTTGTCCAATGAAAATTTTGGGGTTTCTGAACTTGCCAATGAAATAGGCATGAGTCGCTCTAACCTACTTCGCAAAATTAAAAAAGCTACAAATTTATCTGCCAGTCAGTTTATCAGACAAATCCGCCTGAAAAACGCCATGGAAATGCTGAAGGAGAATGACATTACGGTTTCCGAGGTATCCTATGAAGTAGGTTTTGGCAGCACTTCGTATTTTGTCAAATGCTTTCACGATCATTACGGATACCCACCCGGGGAGGTAGCAAAAAGAGCACTCGATGAAAGTGATGCCAATTCGGTTGATCAATTGGCAGATGATCCAATCCCGGAACAAAATAAAATAGTACGGTTCTGGGAAGAATTAAAACGCCGGAAAGTGGGTAAGGTAATTATCATTTATGCTTCCGTTACCTTTATCTTACTTCAACTGCTGAGTGTCTTGATTGAACCGCTCTATCTTCCACAATGGACAATGACCTTCGTAATCGTATTGCTGGCCATAGGTTTCCCTATCGCCGTACTTTTTTCTTGGATCTTTGATATTACCCCATCGGGTATTCAGGTAACCCAATCCCTTGATATGGAAGGCAATGTTAATCAAGGCCGTACCAATCCCAAGAAAAGTATTCTGTTTACAGTAATCATTGGTGTGCTCCTGGTCATTGTTGCAGTTCTGGTGTATCCTAAAATAGTTGATAACAAGAATCAGGCTGAGCTGAATCCAGAACTTGAAAAATCGATTGCTGTTTTACCCTTTAAGAACGACAGTGATGATCCCAGAAATATTTATATCACTAATGGATTAATGGAATCGATTCTGACCAACCTTCAAAACATTAAGGACCTTAGTGTGATTAGCAGGACATCTGTTGAAAAGTTCAGAACCGATCCCAAGACAATTCCGGAGATTTCAAAAGAGTTAAACGTGAATTATTTTGTGGAAGGCAGTGGTCAAAAAATCGACGATAACATATTATTGAACATCCAATTGATCGATGCCACTACCGATAAACACCTGTGGGCAGAACAATACAAACGGGATGCAAAGGATATCTTTGAATTACAACAGGAAGTCGCCATAAAAATAGCGAACGAAATACAGGCAATAATAACACCGGAAGAAGCAGAAAGGATCGATAAAATTCCCACGAACAACCTTGTTGCCTATGACTATTTCCTAAAAGGGTTGGATCAATTTTATAAAGGTAGCCGGGAGGGGTTGGAAGAAGCGATTCCTTACTTTGAAAAAGCGATTGAACACGATAACAAATTTTCACGAGCCTATGCCGATATTGCCATTTCGTATTACTATTTAGATGCAATGCAAGCCGATAAGCAGAATTCGGACTTGATCAATGATTATGCAGACAAGGCCTTGTTATACGATTCAAAATCGCCGCAAGGTTTAATCGCCAAGGGCTTGTATTATATGAATACTGCGGAAAATGAAATGGCTGCACCCTATCTAGAAAAAGCATTGCAATACAATCCAAATTCTGCTATGGTCATTCGAACCCTATCAGAATTTTATACGAGCTATGTACCCAATACGGAAAAATACCTGGAGTATGCATTGAAGGGTATTCAATTGGATATTGCCGCCCATGATTCAACAACTACAAGTTATATTTATTTACATGTTAGTAATGCCTTTATACAATCGGGTTTTATTGATGAGGCTTCAGTATACATCAACAGGTCATTGAGCTATAATCCTGAAAATCTGTTTTCCGAATATGTAAAGGCCTATATTCTTTATGCCAAAAACAGAGATTTGGACCAAACAAAGGAACTTTTGATCAATGCTTATAATAAGGATGTCACCCGCTTGGATATACTTCAGGAAGTTGGAAAAATATGCTATTATATGCGCGATTATGAAAGTGCATATCAGTACTATAATAAGTTCTTGACAGCAAAAAAGGAATATAAGCTGGACATATATAAGGGCGAGGATGCCAAAATAGCGGTGGTATTGGAAAAAGTAGGGAAGACGTCCGAAGCTGAAAACCTTTTTAAGGCTTATTTGGAGTATGCCGAAAATGACAAGTCTATTTACAAGGAATTAAGTTTGGCCATGTATTATTCGTACACAGGCGATACCCAAAAAGCACTTGAACACCTTAAGTTGTTCTCCCAACAAGACAACTATCATTACTGGACCATGATTTTTGTTAATATAGATCCCTTGGTCGACAATTTAAAAGAATTGCCAGAATTCCAGCAACTCATGGAGGATATCGAAAAAAAGTTCTGGAAAAACCATGAAAGGATCAAGGTGTCCTTGGAAGAGAAAAAATTACTCTGAATTTACAGCTAAAATTGATATTAGGTTTGCGCATTGACCTTTATTCCTTTGATCAGCAGCCATAAACCTATTACAATTTCAAATACTCCGCTCGGGCCCCAGAAAATAATTTGATTTATAGGTATGGAAGCGATTTCTGGAGTAAGAATGAATAGCAATGATTGAATCAAAATAAGAGCAAACGAAAGTATTCCAAAGCCGGCCAATAGCTTTGGTATGAACTTCGATTTGAGGAACAAATAACAAAACAGCATCATATCCAAGCCAAGAAATACCATGGGGACAGCGGTTATAGCGGTATGTGCATTGAAAATCAATCCTAAGGGAAGTTGCAATTGTTCTTGTGTAACCGCAATTGCCTGTAAATCTTCATTCAAAGCCTGCAATGCAATAAATGGCAGCAGTACGCTAACGGCCATGAGGGCTGCCTCAACCAATTTCAATACCAGGGCCAGTTGCGCAAGATTTTTGTTTATCGATTTAAGTAGCACATAAAGCGCCATACCCAATACAATTAACCCTGTCGATAGGAATAGTTCAACGGTAATCCCCAATCTAAATAAAAATGTATTGGCCAATATGTTATTGGCCGTTGCCAAGGCATCTCCTGCAACATTGAATTTCGAAAGAACAAGAGCCCAATTTAAGGTAGGGACGATAAAGGCAAAAAGGAACATAAAGCCAGTGATTTTCACTGTCCTTTGTCTTGACTTGTCCAAGTTGTTCAATGTATTTCCCATTGTTTTCATTTAAGCTTTGAATTACTTTCAACCATAGGCTTACCAAATTCGCAGAGTAGAGGATTTCATTTAAAAAACCCCTTGTCATCCTTACCGTACCATGCTGAGTGCAATCGAATTACGGTCGAAGGGCAAGGGGGCATTCATTGCGGAAAGTATAGCGCTATCAAAGGCTGCGCAATCACTTTCTCATATAGGGCATTGTGTTTTTTTCCTTCATCCTCCGAATTTGCTGTGCCTTCATTCAATGCCTACCTAGGCTTTAAAGCCAGCTTCCTTTACAATCTTCATGATTAAAGAAAATCGTTATAATCACAAAATTTTCGGGCTAAAAAAATAATCAGTCCCTGTTTTAATTAGATACCTTTATTTATTAAGCATCTTTTTTTTCACTTCAAAATCGGGGTCAATACCATATTGCGGTAGCTTACATTGCCATGGTCGCCCTGCAAATAAATAGGTCCCGGCGCCAATACGTCAGCACTTATGGCACCACCGGTAGGCCCCCACGCTGGTTGGTTATCGATTATTTTTTCCCCATTGAAAATAACGGTCAGATGGCGGTCGACCAAGGTAATATTCAAAGCCTGCCATTCACCCGCTGGTTTTTCTGCTGCTACACTGGGCGTAATACGGCTGTAGAGGGCACCCATGTTGTGTGGATCCAAAGCTTTACCGTAGGAGTCCACTACTTGAATTTCGTATATGCCACGAAGGTATACGCCACTGTTGTTTCCTTTAGGGACATTTACTTCTAATTTCAGGTTAAAGTCCTCAAATTCCTTGTCGGTACGAATGTTACCGTACCATATATGTTCACCTTCTTTGGGCTGCTCTGGATCGTTTACCAGCATACCATCAACAACATTGAACCCATTAGCACTTTCAGGATTGATAAGGTGCCATCCATCCATATTTTTTCCATTGAACAAGGATATGGGTTTTCCGTATTTTACCGTTGATAAATCCGGTGTTTCAGGCATGGGTGGCATGCGTTTTCCGGTAAAACGGGTTACCGACTCCTCAAGTCCGTTCCTACTTGGGCCGGTCATGGTGCCTTGTAATTGGTCACCGATTTTCACTACCCTTAAGGTACTGGTTATAGTGTGGGTGCGAGTATCACTTTTTTTAACATCATAGGTGCGGGTGACCACCAAGGTGTTTTTATCGGCAAGGTAAATGTTGGAAACAGGTAGCACGCTACCTCCGATCCATAATACCTCGGCATCCAAAAAACCCTTGTTTTGATGCACGTTGAGCCAACCAACGCCTCCACCTTCGACCTCAAGACCCCACATGCCTTCAAACGGGTTAGTCTCAATAGGGTTGGCCATACGATTGGCAAAGTTGTTCAGTGTCATAAAAAGCACTACAATAGATAATATTGTACGTTTCATAATGATTTTTTATAGTTGTGCAAATACCTTCTCAAGTAGGGCTTTTGTGGCTTTTATACCTTCATCCTCTGAGAGTTGTGTGCCTTCATATTCGATACCTACATAGCCTTTAAAGCCAGATTCCTTAACAATCTTCATGATTTTAAGAAAATCTGAACCCTCTTCATTACCATCGGCATCAAAAGAGTTGGATTTGGCACTTACCCCTTTGGCGTAAGGCATTAATTCTTTCATACCTTGATATCTGTCATACTCATTGGCACAACCATCGGTAGAACGCTCTATACAGAAATTCCCAAAATCAGGAAGTGTACCCACATTATCCATATTAATTACTCCCATAAGGCCACTAAGCCAAGCGCCGTCAGAAGAATAGCCACCGTGGTTTTCTACAATGACGTTAATGCCCTTGGTTGCAGCATATTTTCCAAGACTAGAGAGTCCCGTACCAGCATTTTTGGCCACTTCATCCGCAGTACCGTCACCAGCGGCATTTACGCGAATAGAGTGTGCACCCAAGAACTTCGCTATATCTACCCAATTGTAATGGTTTTCAACTGCTGCTAATTGTTTATTAGGATCAGCATCCCCCAAATCACCTAAGGCATCACACATGATCAATCCAACAGTAACCCCAGCCTCGTCACATTTCTTTTTGAATTCGGTCCAATAATCCATGTCTTTGGCCTTACTGAAGTAAAAAGTATTTACCAATTCTATCGAATTTATACCGTACTTGGCTGCCATGGCAGGAAATTCCATGGGATCCGGACCTTTTAGTAAATCGTCTGGGGATTCGCGTAAGGTTTTGCCAAATTCTGCCCAGTCCATAGATTCAACCCCGAAAAAGGTTTTGTGCAACGACCATTGGGCCAAAGAGATCTGAAAATCGGCCGAGGTTTCCATTTCTGTTGCAACTTCTTCTTCTTCTTCTTCGGCTCCTTTCTTATCGGCGTTTTTACAGCCAATGTTGGTAGATAAAAGAAAGACCGCCGTTATGGCCATTACAAATGTTTTTTTTGTAAACGATTGCTTTTTACGTTTCATAGGTTTGAGTGTGTTAAATTTTTACTAGTTCGAGTCTTAAAAAAAGACGTTGCAAGTTAGTGAAATAGCTTTCGTAAGGCAATGAATTGGATATGAATTTTGAGACATAAAGGTGGTTATTTTGTTAAATATGGCAACCTAGGATTGGGCACTGGATGCCGAAGGGAAGACCAAAGCAAAAATCTGTTTATTTGAATATGACAATGACGAACAAACGTGGAATGTCTGTCATTTATAATCCATTCCTTTTGCGCTATTTTCGACCGATTTTTTCCAGATAAAAAGATCCCGTTTCATTTTTGCCGCTATTTCGGGCTGGTCTTGTATAATATTATTGGTTTCAGCGGTATCTGTACGTAAATCATAGAGTTCAAAATTGCTGTTTTCAGTGGTGCGAATCAGTTTATACCTGTCATCGACCCAAGATAGCTTCTGCTTATATATAAAACCGATGGCTTGCTCTCGAAGCTCCTCTTCACCTTGTAAAACGCTCCAAAGACTTTGGCCGTCAATTGGTCTGTTGTCACGATAGGGTATATTCAAGATGTCAAGCAGGGTAGGGAGATAGTCAGAGGTGACCGAAGGGAAATCCAAACGAAGCCCTGCTTCTAAATGGTTTTTCCAAACCATAAAAGCAGGTACCCTGACCCCACCTTCATACAGGCTTCTTTTTCTTTCGCGAAAAGCCCCTGCACTCCCTGGAGTACCATTTTCCGGACCATTATCACTGCAAAAGAAAATGACGGTATTCTCCTGAATATCCATCGCTTCAAGCTTGGACCAGAGCCTGCCAATTTGTTCATCCATGGCGGTCAATGTTCCATAATAAATTTGTTTTTGCAGATCCATATTAGCATACTGATTACGGTGTACGCTATCACTGACCACTGGCAAATGAGGTGTGTGTAGCCAAAGGGTTGAAAAGAAGGGTTTATTTTCATTTTTGGCATTTTCAATGAAAGGGATAAACCTATCCATAATAATCCGGGAATTATCCCCAGCCATATTCATATGCTCCTTTTGGTTCTCTCCTGTCCAATAGGCCGTACCATAGAGTTTTGTTGCTTCGTTCCTTTTAACGGATCCCCAGCCGAAACGTAGACTTTCCCCTTCCTCAAAGTTTTCTGGATACACCATGGGATCAAAAGTGGGTACTTTGGATTCGGTACAGAAATACTTATCGTACCCATGTTCTGTTGGGAGGCTGAAGTGAGTATCGAATTTAGCCCTGCCGCCCCGGTTGGCATCCAAGGTATCCTTGGTAAGCGTTCCCAAATGCCATTTACCAAAATGACCTGTAGCATACCCATGTTCGCTGAGAATTTCAGGGAGGGTAATTTCCCCGGGCAACATATGGCCGCTATTGGCACCAGGTATATTCATTCGTAACGGATTCCGCCCAGTGATCACACTTGCCCTTGTTGGGGAACATACCGCGGAGGCCGAATAAAACCTATCGAAAATAACGCCGTCCGCTGCCAATTGATCCAGGTTTGGCGTCTTTATTTGGGTATTACCATTAAAACCGGCATCAAACCAACCTTGATCATCGGTCATTATCAAAATGATATTGGGTCTTTGGATCTCTCCCTTACAGGAAGCCAATACCAACAGGATAATACACCAAAGTGTTATTGTGTACTTCATATGCCTAGGTAATTGTTAAGACCAATGCTTTTTTTTAAGAATGCCAAAAGATGGCTGATTTATTTTGGCTAGACTATAAAGTTACAAACTTCGCAAAGCTGACATGAATTTTGTGAATGTTTTCCGCTCTTTTCTTAGCTTATTTGGAACTTTAATTTTGTTTTTGGATTTTTTTTAGCAAATTGAAAAATCTAAAAGAGTTCATTAACTTAATTCAAACAAATTCTAGTCATAGCGTTTTATGTCAAATTCAAAAATTAAAGTAGGTCTGGTTTCCTTTGGTATGAGTGGTCGTATTTTTCATGCACCCTTTATCGAAGAGAACCCCAATTTTGAATTAAAATTGATTCTGGAAAGAACAAAATCAAATTCAAAAGAGCTATATCCAAATGCTACCATAGTTCGGAGTTTTGAAGAATTGATCAACAATAAAGAAATAAGCTTGATTGTTGTAAACGGACCTACCTATTTGCATTTTGAAATGGCAAAGTCGGCCTTGGAGGCCGGTAAGCATGTGGTATTGGAAAAGCCCATGACGGCTACTTCCAAGGAAGGGGAAGAACTAATAGCACTTGCCAAAAAGAACGGTCTGCAAATCGCGGTGTACCACAATAAACGCTTTGAAGGTGGTTTTAAGACCATACAAAAGTTAGTGACTACAAAGCGATTAGGAATCGTAAAGGATTGTAGCATAGCAGTACATCGATTTAGGCCAGAAATAGGCCCAAAGGCTTGGAAGGAAGATGCTTATCCAGGGGCAGGAATTTTGTACGATATAGGTTCCCATTTAATTGATCAAGTGTTGCTGTTGTTTGGATGGCCTGAAGATATTAAAGCAGATCTTCAAATTCAACGCACTAATGGTAAAGTGGTGGATTATTTTAAGATCAGCTTTTTATATGGGAATTTTAGGGCTACAATAATCTCGGATATGTTGACCAAAGAACCAATGCCCACATTTTCACTCACGGGCACAACGGGTAGTTTTATTAAATATGGACATGATCCGCAAGAAAAAAGATTGGCTGGGAATCCAATTATTTGGGACGGGATCGGAGAGGATTTAGAAGAGAATTTTGGTAGATTAACCAATCATGAGACCAATACCACGGAAATAATCAGAACCGAAAACGGAGACTACGGTCAATTCTATAAAAATATATATGAAGTTTTAAAATTGGATAGAGAACTGATCATTTCACCAGAACAAGCACTTGATGTAATAAAAGTAATAGAATGGGCTATGGGATCTGGAATAACCAGAAGATAAAAAAGGTCAGCTCTATTTTCTTATGGCTTGTCTTTAAGGGCACTGTTGTATTATTTTTCAGTTATTCAGTTGGATTGAATTTCGTCATAAGTACCTCGTATTTCTGAAAATCTTCTTTGGAATGATTTCCAAAATCGGGAGCAATATTAAATTGTATGTTATTGGCTTTTAGGAATATAACAATCCGTTCCAACTCTTCCGGGGAGCCTTTTATCTCTATTCGTGCCATTGTATTCTCATTTTGAATTAGTGCTCCAGACCCATATCAGCATAGGATTTGACAATGTTATTTAGTCTTGATTTGATCTCTTCTTTGGGTATCCACCGGTCCTTGACCAATATACCGTAAATCTTTCGGGTATTTGAAATTGACTCAAGGGGATTTTCTTCCAATAGCAATAGGTTCGAAGTCTTTCCCAATTCCACTGTCCCTGCGTTTTCCAGCTCCCCTAAAAATTCAAACGGATTCGTCGTGGATGCCTTTAACGCCTCGAAAGGGGTAATCCCTACTGCGACAAGTTCTTCCAGTTCTTTGTGGATTGAAAAACCATGTACAATGCCTGGGAGCAGTGCGTCTGTGCCCGTTAGGATTTTTCCACCAGCTTGATGGAAGGCAAAGGTGAAAGGACGTTGGAAAGATTCATATCCTTCATTAATACCAGAGCGATATTCTTCGGGCATGGTTTGGTACAGCTTCGTATTCATAAATGACCAGATGCCCTTGGCCATAGGGCCCATATATTCGGTCGTGGGTAAGGACATTTCCTTCTCTGGATCAGCAAGTAAGGAAACGATGCTATGACTTGTTGATAAGGTGGGGGTGATCCATGTGTTGCTTTCGGCCACTAATTCGGCAAAATACGCTATCTGCCCTTTACTGTAATTGCCCTTCGCGAATTTCATCAACTCTTCAGAATGAACGATGGCATTTTGTTCCGAAGCGACCACTTGCTCTACCGAGAGCGCCAGGGGAACATGGCCATCGACGCCCATATTGAGTTCTTTTGCAGTGCTCAAGAGGGCATCATACGAAGCTTTGCTCAAAAAAGAATAGGCCTTGATTCGATCATAGCCTTGGGTGTGGGCATCGCCCACTGCTTTCTGTGCTTCCTCTGCATCTTTGACCCAAGTGCTTATCGGTGGCGGCCAGGCCATGTCGGGCCCGTCTATCATTCGTGACAATATAAGTCTAGGCCCCAATAGGTCGCCTCTTTCTATTTGATCCCGAATCTCAATATGTTCCGGCAATGCCGACATTATCTCTACGGTGGTAACGCCATTGGCAATATAGAGGAATAGTAAATCGCTGAAATCCGTTGCCTCTTTGGATTGTTTTAATTCAGGCGGAAGTAGCAGGTTCCAAGCGTCCCCTTCCAAATGTATATGCATATCAGATAGGGTTGGGATCATATATTTGCCTTGGGCATTGATGATAGTCGCCTCCTCGGGTACATAAATTGCCGATGATAAGCCGATCGCTACAATATGACCTTCTTTAACCAACACTGTTTGATCGGGCAAGATACGTTCCTCATCCATGGGAATAACAGAAACGTGGGTAAAGGCCAAAGTGCTTTTATCAACCATTTGTGAGACTACAAAGGCGGGTATAAACAGTAGTGCCCAAATTAGGAGCTTAAGCATATTTTTTAGTTTCATATGCGATTTTATTTAGTCGTAATAATAACCAGGACCAAGGTAGAGTAGTGGGTTTTACCGGCCAATGATATTAGTCATAAAAAAGTATTGTCTTCGTAGGGGTTTAGTATGCCGCGCTTGCGATTTTAACGATCAAAGCTTTCATATGTAGTACTACTGACCAAATGCATTAACTTTTTTTTGTGCAATGCTTATTTTTTTTCAGATTATATTTCCAATAGGGCAATGCCCTTTCAAAAATCTGTTTATCAAAAAAAACTGCTACCATAACGCCGATTGCATACATTAAAATATCTGCCAAATCGAATGTTACACCAAATAAGTATACCCCAAATAATTGCATAATTTCACTAAACGTCATAACACAGAAAACTATGAGTGCCTTAACAAACCATTTTCTAAGAAATGGTAACTGAATTTCATTCATACAAAGTAAAAAATAGGCCCCAAAAGGTATCAAAAGATCACCCGCATAACTCTGATAATAGATGTACCAATTTCCATTCAGATTGTTTCCAATTCTGAACCCAAATAGGAAGGCAATAATCAGCATCACAACTGCTCCAACTAATATTCGAATTCTGTGATTTCGTTTTAATGCATCATCCATTCTTCTTTACATTATTTTTCATTCATGCGCTTATGTCCCATTTGAATTTTGTACCACAATTTAATATGATCATTGATCATACACGGTTTAAGTCGTCTTTATAAGGCTAGTAATTTTATTATTTACTCTTTAACATTGTTAATACCATTTTAAATTTCTCGACAGCCATTAACGCGTGAGGAACATTTGCCGGCATTATTATGCTTTCTCCTCCTTTAAGTATATTGGAAACGCCATCTATTTTTATATCAGCTTTACCATCAACAATAAAAACCATGGCATCAAAAGGAGTTGTATGTTCACTCAATCCTTCGTCTTTATCAAAAGCAAATAATGAGATGTTTCCTGTTTCTTTTTTTAAAATGTGTTTACTAACAACCGCTTTTTCTGCATAGGTAATACTCTTGTTATAGGAAAATATTTTCCCTTTCTCAAATTCATTTGACATCGTATTATCTTTTAAATGTTTAATTTTTTCTTTTACTAGATTATCACCCAAAACAGTCATTGCCATTCAAAATTCATAGGTTATGAATTTATGTTTGTGGCTAAGGTTATGGCTAAACTGCATTTTGATGCAGTATAGGTCTTGTTAATAAATGACTTTATTTTTCATATACGCGAATTATCTCACCATTGCCTTTTCCTTGTACACTTCTTACATAGGCATTGACAGCTTTTTTCATTGGAACCGGATTATGTCCTGGAAAATAGTCCCTGTATTTTTCGTAGGCATCTTCTACCATTCCTAAAGACACCGCATTCACGCGTATCCCATTTTTAATTTCCAATGCTACCGCTTGGACGAAACTATGAATTGCGCCATTGACCATTGCTGCGCTTGTTGTTTTGGCAACAGGGTCATCAGCCAATATTCCTGTCGATAGTGTAATTGACCCATTTGCGTTCAAGTAGTTTAGTCCTATTCGAACGAGGTTTACTTATCCCATTAATTTACTTTTAAGTCCAATGTAATAATCTTCTTCTGATAGCTCGTTAAAGTCGGCCCATTTGGCTTCACCGGCAATGCAGATAATAGCATCCAATTTTTTGAGTTTGTCCAAGCCACTTTTAATTGAGGCGCTATCGGCAATATCAATTTTTATTTCATCACTACTTCTTCCTGCAATAATCACTTCGTTGCTTTTTTTGAAGTGTTCTGTTACGGGTTGCCCTATTGTTCCGTTTCCTCCGATTATCAATATCCTCAATTTCTATCTTTTTTCGCTTATGGCGTTATAACCAATTATTATTAACATTATTATTAGGACAATGAAAAATAGGGAAGTTGAACCACTTTTTATTATTGTAAATAAACTCGTTGTTTTTGCTGTTGTTTGAGTTAGTTCGGGATAACTGTTCAACATTGTTATAATCCCAATATTTTCCAGATAATCTGCGATTCCCGCAATTATTGGTAACAAGCATAGATAGGTAAAAGGAGATTTGAGCTTGTTCATTTTTTTTAGAAAATAGGCCAAGATCAATGAATAAGTCAGTCCAAAAAGTAACGGATAAATCATATCCACGGGTATTTGGTTAGTTAAATAGATTCCACGTCCATTCTCCCCAAGTGTCCTAAATAATTCATTTATGTAGTCCTGATTATATCCCGTTGGTAGCATATCCAACAACTTCATGCCGTTCGAGAATCCCATTGTTTTCGGAATGGTTACCAATAACATAAATGCGTAAACTGCATTTGTAATTATAAAAAGACTCAATATTTTTTTTCCAGAAATGTTTTTTTCCAGAATTTTAGCAAATAGGTTCATTGATTTTTCAATTAAGTGTAATGGTTAGAATAAACGTCCGTTTTATTAGTATTTATTCTTTGTTGTGCACAGTGGTTTTTTAATATTTGAGAAAGTATATACTGTGCTAAAGCTAACAAATGCAAAATAAAGGTAAAACGTAAAAAGTAGAAAACGCTGAACTATGCCATAATATTCCAAAGGATAAAGAGAAGGAGCGAAAGCGGGCGTCAAGTTTAAGAAGATACCCAGTATTATTAATATAAAAGCAATTAATGAAACTCTTTTAAATGTAATCCCCAGTTTGTTTTTCCAAAACAAAACAAATATCAAAGCCGAAAAATAACCCACTGTCATTGAAAGACCAAAAACATTGTGCAATGGATGAGGGGAAGCAAAAAGGGCAATGCCAAATTCAGACAATCCTGAAAATATGATAAATATGCCTGGTATAACCGATAGATTATTATGCCTGGAAAAAGAGATAATACCAATCGCAAATAGCATTAGTAATATTCCAATAACCATAGTGAATATTTGCCATTGTAAATAAAGTGGAGACCCTACTTCCCCAATTTCACTTATAGTTTGGGAAATTGGGCTATAATTAACCAATAGGCCGCCCAATACAAAAGTGCCTACTATAAATATGGTTGTAGTAATCCAACCTAAAGAAAGTAATTTTTTCATATCCATGATAATCAGCTTTCAAATGAGGACGAACGATATCTCCATATGTTACAGTTCCTCAATTGACATAGAATGAATAGTATTGAGAATTTAATGGGCAGTTTTCTGGTTTTTTATTCCTCAGGTATTTTATGGCTCCAAAGATTAAGATAAATAGGGCATGCTAGAATAACAACCTAAACATGGCCGTAATGCCTGAAATGGAAATAATCCCAGATTTGAAACCAGTGTGTTACTCAGGTGTTCCTTGGAACTATCAAAACAATATGGTAAGAAAACTAAATATGAAAAGCCTGCTCCTCTACATTATATACCGATACACTACCCAAACCTTTTATAATTGCTTCTTTGTTCAACGGAATTAAATGATGGTAACGTTCTGATAGCGATTTTTTCAAACCATCAGTTACATTTTCCAGTTTTATAACGGGTTTTATTTTTAGAAATGCGCCAAGGACCACCATATTGAATATTTTTTTATTACCCATTTCAGCGGCTAATTTCATCCCTTCGATCTGGTAAATTTTAATATCTTTTCGTGTGGGATGATGCGAAATCCCATTAGGGTCATACAACAACACACCATCTGGCTTCACAGACTTCTCGAACTTATCCATGGATTGCTGGTTTAATATAATAGCAGTATCATACATTTTTAAGTAAGGGGAGCTGATCCTCTCATCACTCAAAATAACCGTCACGTTTGCTGTGCCACCACGCATTTCGGGCCCGTATGATGGCATCCAACTAACCTCTTTATCCTGCATGATACCAGAATAAGCTAAAATTTTCCCCATGGACAACACGCCCTGGCCACCAAAACCTGCTATGATAATTTCTTCTGTCATGATTTTTTTAATTTAGCGTCCACTTTAATATCCCCTAGAGGAAAGATGGGAAACATGTTATCTACCATCCATTGATTGGATTCCAAAGGGGTCATTTTCCAACCCGAATTACAGTTTGACACAATCTCTACAAAGGACACACCTTTATTTAAGCGTGTATTTTCAAATGCCTTCCGAATCGCCTTTTTAGCCTTGCGTGCATGTTTATGGGTATGTACGGATTGCCTGGTGGCATAAAAAACCCCTGGTAGGTTGGCTACCAATTCTGTGATTTTTAGTGGTGAACCCATGTTCTCGATTTCCCTGCCATATGGCGAAGTAGAGGTTCGCATACCGCATAAGGTCGTGGGTGCCATCTGACCGCCAGTCATACCATAAATACCATTATTCACAAAAATGACAACGATGTTTTCGCCCCGGTTACAGGCGTGTAAGGTTTCTGCAGTACCTATAGCAGCCAGGTCGCCGTCGCCTTGATAGGTAAACACATATTTATTGGGCCACAATCTCGAAATGGCAGTGGCTATGGCAGGTGCACGGCCATGTGCGGCTTGGGTCATATCAATATTCATAAAATCATAGGCCAAAACTGAGCAACCAACGGGCGCAACCCCTATGGTATCTTCAGCTATTGCCATTTCATCAATGACCTCAATGGTTAAATTATGTACAGTGCCATGACCGCAACCCGGACAATACGACAAGGTCGCATCGGTCATTAATTTCGTTTTACAGAATACTTGATTCTCGGGTTTTATGATTTCCAATACATCCATTTATAATGACTTTATCTTCCAATGCTTCCAATACTTCTTCTGGCGTATGTATAATCCCGCCTGTTCTTCCAAAATGTTCTACTGGTACTTTGTGTTGTACAGCTAACTGTACATCTTCTACCATTTGGCCCGTGTTTAATTCAACACTCAAGATTCCTTTTACCTGATCGGCCAATTCAAAAAGTTGGTGTTTTGGATAAGGGAACAAGGTTATTGGCCTTAACAACCCGGCCTTGATTCCTTTTTTACGGGCCAAGCTTACCGCTTTTTGCGCAATGCGTGCACTTGAACCATAGGCCACGAATAAATATTCTGCATCATCACAACTTATTTTTTCATACCGCAGGTCTTCTTTTTCCATTTGGTCATACTTCTTCAGCAATTTGTAAACGCGGACTTCCATCTTCTCGGGATCCAGGTCGAGGGAGGTAATGATATTCCTTTCCCTATCTGTTTTACCGGTTACCGCCCAGCTTCCATATTTTTCGATTACTTCTTCATCGGTCATTCTTTTCTGCTGGTCCTTCAAGTGTACTTTTTCCATCATCTGACCAATCAATCCATCTGATAGGATCAATACCGGAGCACGATATTTAAAGGCAATATCAAAAGCATCTTCAACAAAATCAGACATTTCCTGTACTGATGCAGGCGCCAGTACATAGAGTTTAAAATCCCCATGGCCACCACCTTTTACAGACTGAAAATAATCTGCCTGTGAAGGCTGTATCGTGCCCAGACCAGGTCCACCTCTAACAACATTAACAATAACTGCGGGTAACTCGGCACCTGCCAAATAGGATATTCCTTCCAATTTCAAGGAAATACCTGGGCTAGATGATGATGTCATTGCTTTTTTTCCGGTACTTGCAGCACCGTAGACCATGTTTATCGCAGCGATTTCACTTTCGGCCTGTAAGACAACCATTCCGGTTCTTTCTTCCGGTCTTTCGGCCATTAGATGCTCAATTACTTCAGATTGTGGGGTAATGGGATAACCAAAATAAGCATCAACCCCGGCTCTGATCGCGGCCTCGGCCAATGCCTCGTTTCCCTTCATTAATTTTAATTCGGACATCGATCGATTTTTATTTTATGCTGGGACTTTTACCCGATAAACCGTTATAGCCCTATCGGGACAAACCACAGCACAGTTAGTACATCCGTTACAGGCTTCAGGATTAATCATATACGCATAGTGATAGCCTTTGCGGTTCACTACTGAAGTCATGCTTATGACATTTTCTTTACAAACAGGTATGCATAGTTCACAACCTTTGCATGTTTCATTATTGACTACGATTGCACCTTTTGCTTTTGCCATATTGATAAATATATATAAACTTTTTGCGGCAAAATTTTACTATTCATAAAAATAGCCCTGATTTATTACAAAAAATATGATAAATGTCAATTTAAGCGCATTACCAAATTGTTTTAAAATGCGGTTGGATGCTACTTTCTTATAATTAGTAGGCCAATTTATGATGTTACGGGACCAAGTGGGATGAAAAGGTATGCCATATAGGGGTTCATAATAGCATCTATTTTTTTTTAGCTACAGAAAACAAATCGGGTATTGAGCTGTGCTTGCGATGTAATAGCCAAACGATCAACATACCAAAAGCGAAATTAGAGGTTAGGCCCTCGATTATATGGCTTAGACGTACGCTGGCACTTGGCATAAGTGGATTTTCCAACATTAGACCTGATACCTGTGGAATCGTAAAGAAAAGCCCTACTAGCACCGCCGTACGCCATACTTTCAGTTTGGTACCGCGTATGATGGGGATGGCGCAAAGCGTCCATAACATGGCCCGCAACGCCTGAAACGGAAATAATCCCGGATTTGAATCCAATGTATTGGTCGCGTGTTCCCAGAACGGTAGTATGGCCCCCGGACTATTATAAAAAGCACGCAAGTCGGGATTTTGCCAAGCGATAAAATAACCTGCACCCCAATAGAACACAATGTAAAGAACAGCTATGCCCACCAATTTTAATACCAACTGTTTTATGGGAATTTTTACCGCTGCCTTAGTTTCCAAGCTGTCCTTTGCCTTTCTTTTGCCCAAGATCAATACCCCTAATGGAATATAAATAAAGGCCACTGGAAGCCCCATTATAAAGAGCCTTGGTAATAGTTCTGAGGTAACCGTGATACCTGACATAAAATACCAGGTTTCAATTTGAGTTAAAAAGGTCACTGCCCCAAAATAGGCAAAGGCCAATACCAGGGCCAGTTTCCACCCATGCCAACGGGAGCTAAGGATCAAAGCCATAATAAGAAGGGTATTGAGCAGTCCGAAAACCAGGAATCCAAGATTACCTGGCACCAGTCCCGGCTCCGAGACAGTATCAGGAAGCACTTCTGTAATGCCCATTGACCCGATAGCAAACAGTATAAAAAATAACAATAACAGAAGGGCAGTACGCCCAGTCCAGATAAAAATTAGTTTTGCGTTCATGTTTGAATTTTATCGGTTGCTGATTCTATATTAAGTGATCTTATGTTCATTTGGGGTTTAATATCCAATTCATTCAAGCGATTTATAGCCGCTTTTAAACTGTTCCACGCATTGACTATTTGGTGCTTTTGTTGGGTCATCAATGAACTCCTTCATCATCATAATTCCGCATGCACCCTGATCGATCGGGGAATGGGCTATCCCAGGGAAAACATAGAGGTGTGAATTTTTCAGTTTTTTTGATAATTCATTAGCATAAATTGGAGGGCAAACATGATCCAATTCACCGCTGAGCATCAAGGTAGGGACATCTGATACCAAGTTGATGTCCTTATTCTGCAAATCATCGACTTTCCATATTTTTTTGGCCCGCGTTAAAAAATATGGCGTAAAAAATAGGGTCCCGCAGCCTTTTACAAATTCGGCATATTCATTATCAAGCGGGATATCATCCTTTTCAAAATTAGAGTACTCGGACAATAAAAGACTTATTGACAAGCCATCGCTAAAATCATCTAAAGGAAACAAAATCCCCGGTTTTTTTACGATTTGACTGTAATCACCGGAAAGAATTTTATGCAAGGTTGATGGTAGTTTCGTATCCCAGTACATATCGGCAAAAATCCAAACCGCCAATTTGTTACCGTTTAGTACTAGTTTGTACATTTTTTTATCCTTTGCATATTTTATTTGCAATGTATCGGGTTTCTCATTAAGCCGCTTCAAAGTGGAAAGAAATCTGTTCTTTAAATCTGGATAGGCTTTGTTCAGTGCTTCATCATTCCTGCATTTTTCAAATAGAGCTTCTAAGGTTTGGTTAGCGTTGGTATGCAATCTTGGGAAGGCTTTGTTAATATCTACTACCGCGTTCATGGTAACACTTACAATATGATCCGAATGGTTAAGTAATAAATGCTGGCATACCAAAGTACCAAATGAAGATCCAAAGACTGAGAATCTATCGTGACCTAATTGCCCCATGACAAAAACAATATCCTTCGCAATTTCATAATCATTAAAGGCCGATAAATTAACACCCTCAGTCTCAAAGCGTTCATACGTCTCCTTTAACGTATCCATATATAAATCAAGGGTTTGGTCTGAGGTGAAATTTTTGTCAAGAAGTGACATTTGCAGTGCTTCAATTTCGGGACATAATAAATTGGGCTTTGAATATTTTAGACCTCGCAATTCAATAATAACAATGTCGCGATTGTCAAGGAATAATTTTCCCAAATCACCGGTCAGTTCGGGAACAAATGCATCAATATCGGACATTCCGGGGCCTCCCATTATTAAAACCAGAGGTTCGTGGGTCGATACGTCGGCATGGCTTTTAAAAACAGCCACTGCAAGTTCAATTGCCTTTCCATTTGGGTTACTATGAAACTCGGGTACTTTCATGAAGCCATACGAAAATTTGCCGCTTTCAATTAAGCTATCGGGGACTTCGATGGGACAGGTTGAATTTGTGAATTCCCCTATTCCATTCCCTTGTTTACATCCAATGAATAAAGCTACAAGAAGGAAGAGACATAGAATCAATTGTTTTCTCATGTCGAGTAAGTTTAAGAATAAATAGTATAGAAAAAAGGTAGGGGAAATTAACACTAATGTTTATAATAAAAACTGATATAAGTCATGGAAATTAGCAGTATTCAGGTATTGGTTACTGGGAGGGTGAAAGTTTAAAGTTAAAGAGTTAAGAAGTAAAAAAGAGTAAAAAGTCAGATGTCAGATTTCAGATGGCAAATGTCAAATGTCACAAAGTAGTAAGCAGAAAGCAGTCGGTAGTTCTAAGTGTTAATTGCTAATTGTTAAGAGCCAAGAGCTAAAAGCTAGTTCTGGGTTTTATCTTGTGGGTTGCTTTTTAACCATGGCGGGGATCCTTTTTTTTATGCATAATACTCCTTATTTATAGTTTACCAATGATTCCTATAACTCTTGCCTGGCTCTTGTTTATTAATAAGAAAGACTGCTTCCATCGTTTGATCAATTCTTCTTCCGTAATGGCCAAGGTCTGCAATACATCGTCGGCCTTGGTAAGGCTTATCAATTGGATCAGTGCTTTCCTGCCATAGGTGTCATCGATGAATTTGGCCAAAGTACCTGCCAATCCATATTTGTGTTCCCCTTTCCAGATATTGGCCAGCTTGTCGGGTCCTTCCTCGGTCTGCATAAAGGTCTTGGCCCGCTCGTACCGTTCTTCATCCAATTGCCCCGAGGCATAGACCGCCAGCCCTTCGACCAGCCAGTCTATATTCTCTACATGCTCAAAGGTAGGTGAAGGGTTGTGTTGCCCGTGAAAAACGTGTACCAATTCGTGAATGATCAGCTTTTGGGTTGTGATGGTATCCTTACTATTGTGTTCACAAGCCTGGGTCTCCCATATCCGTGGAGAAAGTATATCCAAGCGATGGGCAATACCGCTAGCAACCATCCAGCATTGCGATTTAAAATCGGGCATATTCCAATCTTTTTGCCATTGTTTGTCCAGACTGTCCCTTTCGCTAAATAGATAGACGTCGAAATCCTGCTTAAAGTCGCTACCAAAAAATTGGTGGATGTCTTTTTGCCCTTGATCAAGCCAATGCACTATCTGCGCAGCCTGTTCCTGATCAATGGCATCGTAATGCAGCTCATAGTTCTTGTCCGGATTGGTTGTAGTATGTATACCGGGATCGGTTACCGCCGGATCGGTTTTCTGTTTTTGTTTGTTTTGGCAACCTAACAAACAAGTTAAGCCCGCAAGTAGTAGTAGTTTCAAATTCATTCCTTTTAAGATACTCATTTTATTATTGTTGCAAAAACCTATCAACATCAACTTGTAGCTCCTTATAGGTTTCGTAACTGCCAAATCTAAAATTTCGTTGTTCTCCTTTTATTATCAATGTAGCGGGCAGGGCCCCATACCAGGAGGTATTAATTTTATCTGTCCATATGTTATAGTTTGGATCCGTCAGCACAACCACTTCCGGAATGATAGCAAGTTTCTTTACAAAAGGATGAATATGGGTATCCAATCGTTTAGCCTTTTCCAAGCTGACCAATAGAATTTTCACTTTCTTATCACGGTATTCAGCATTTAATTTGTTGAAATGTGGCATTTCCTTGAGGCATGGTGCACAGGATGTCGACCAAAAATTAAGCACCAAAACATCATGGTCCCCAGATTCGATCATGGCCTGAAGCTCTGAAAATTGATCTAATACTTCTATAGTTGCGTTGGCGTTCTTTTTTTTCTGGGTACAGGAGACATTCAAGCTTAGCAAAAAGGTAAGAAAAAGGAGTACATAATATTTCATCCGTTGATTTCTATGCAATTGGCTACCGCAAGGTAAGCGCAAAAACATAATTATTATGTGACAAAAGTGACAGAACTCATAGAGATTGGAATTTCGCCACGATAGCTTTCGGGGTGAAATTTATAGTTGGTAGTCATTAGCCAGTAGTCATACCGATTACCTAACTTTTGCCAGGGTTGCTAACCAGGACCTGATCTGACTGAACAGTGTAAAATTCTCGACGACCCGTATTTGCCCGTTAAAGCCCCATTTGTCCCTTTCCTTAGGATTACTGAGCATTTCTTCCAGGGCTTCAGCAAGTTGAGCAATATTGCTTGGATCTGCATTAATCTTCCCATTAATATCGTGCTGTACCTGAGCTCTTAGCCCAGCAGCGCCTGATACCAGTACGGGCCTTTGTTTCCACATGGCTTCGGTGGCCGTTAAGCCAAATCCTTCCTGAATGGAATTCTGTACAACAATGGTGGCGCAGCGTTGCAGTGCATTTACAATCAATGCATTCTCTTTAGGGTTATCCAGCGGAAGCAACAATAGTGCAATAGACTGCTGTAATTCCGGAGTCATTTCCTTGTATTGCTCAATTAATTCGTTTAATACTGCCATGCCTTCAGGGTCATCGGACACGAATGCCGGATCAGGTCCGCCTAAAGCCAAGCGGGTATGTCTAATCCTCCTGTAGGCCAGACTAGTTTTATCTGTTTTCTTTTGGTTTTCCTTTTTCATCAGGACAAAGGCGTCCATCAGTTCCTTAAAACCCTTTAGCCGATCCCATCGGGAAATCTGGAGCATGGTAGGATGGAAGATGATATCGAGTTCTTCGTCGTGGTTTACGGTGTTGAAACTACCATCGGGCATCACCCGCCTTACCTGATTTTTATAATTGGGGTAGAGCAGGGGAAGTTGTTCCCTGATGATTCCGGACTGTTGCAGGATTCCGAGGCATTTGGACATCCACAATATTCTGTTTTTGTGACTTAATGGGTCTATAGCCGGAGGGATGATCGATGTTTTCTCTATTAGTGCTTCAGGCACATAAGAGGTTAAGCTGAATACGAAATGGTCGTACGAATCATAGTAGTTTGATAGGAAAGACCAGACCCCTTTGGTGGTCGCGTTCTCTTGCTCCAAGCCAATATGACATCGCCAAAGGGTCTTTACTTTTCGTTTTTTCCTGATCATGGCAGCCAAAGGCATGGGTTGTGGATCATGGATTACAACCAAGTCCCCATCATTTATGGCAGCAATGGCCTTTTCAGCGTTTTGGGCATTGACTTTTTCAAAAATCGCACGATCTTCATCGGTAAAAATACCATCGCCACTGCCGTGTATGGCATTATGGATTCTTTTGGTGAGGTTGAAGAAAGCCTGATCGTTTGCCTCGATGACCATCCACTCGATCTTTACCCCGAGGTAACGCATGATCCGCATTTGGCTTGGCAGCATCTCTGCCACCCCGCCACCAGTGGCAGTTGAATTGATCATCCAAATGGTACAGCCCTTTAGGTCTTCAACGGATTGTTTTGTGGTTTCCAAAAATTTCTCGACCAAACTCTTTAAACTACCATACGCCTTATAATCCTCGATTTTAGCGCCTTCTTTAATATTGATTTTTTGCATAGTTGTTTGTTTAGGTATAGGTTTGTTAAAGTTAGCAAGTTTGCTTTATATACGTAAGTAAAAGTGGTAAAAAGAAAGGTGTAATTTCGAGTACTAATTAGTAGGTGGTAGGGTTTTAAAAAAATCCCAGATAACATCACAAGCCACGATATCGCGATTGGTCTTACCGATAAATCCTTTACCTAAATATTGCTTGCCTCCCGGCCATGTATGTCCACCACCATTTATGGTGTACAATACCAAAGCCCCTTGGTCATCACACTTGGAATATTCAGTGACACTCACTGTGGTACCGTCATTAACAATATCCGGCAATTGTACTGTATTTTCTTTAATCCCACAACCATTTTTATCTTTCCAGAAATCCACAATTTCATCCGTGGAAACAATTTCGCCCCTTGTTTTTCGGAATACCTTGATCGGGCCTCCATCATAAGGTACTAAAGGGTCATGGGTACCATTCATGACCATTACGGCAACTGGTTTTTCTGGATCGCATTTGGGCATGTAATCCTTGGATAGGGAAGCCGTTAGGATAGCGCCACCCCTAAAGACATCGGCGCGATCACATAATAATCGGGATGACATAAAACCACCATTAGACATTCCCGTTGTGAAAATGCGCTGAGCATCGATCTTGTGTTTTTGTTTGAGTTCATCGATTATGGCGGTAATAAAGCCCACATCATCTATGTCTTCTTTCCAAGCCAATACATCCTCTAATTTTCGACCGTCGTTCCAATTTTTATTTATGGCATTGGGGTACACAACGATAAAACCGTCACGATCTGCCAATTCATTGAACCTTCCAAAAGTGATACCAGGAGTGCCTTTGGCCGTACCGCCACCGCCATGAATATGAAATAGCAGCGGTATTGGCTTTTGCATTTTTTCATCGGGGGGCAGATGCACAATATAGCTACGTTCGTAGCCCTTGAATTGCATGGTGTACGTTTGATCCTTACTTTTTTTAGGTGAATGCTTGGGGGAACAGGCATTGAAATTAAAAAGAAGAAACATAATTGACCCATAAAGTAGAATAACCAAGGATTTCATCTGTTTATTTTTATTAGTTTTTAGAGGTCAGACCTGTCTGCCGGATTACCCACCGAAAGAGAGCCGGCAGGTGTAATTCGCAATAAATCATTTTTAGATGTATCAAGAATTGTCTTGGCTCATTTTATAATGTGGTTTAATCAAAAGGTATCAAATCAGGTTCCAAAAATTTGTTTTTGGCCTTTTGCGAATTGAAGATGTCAAAGCTGTAATGGCATTGCATCAATCTCTTGAATTCATATTTCAACTGCGGGAATTCAGTTATAAAGCCCTTAAAACTGGTGCTCGTACTTTTCAGCATAAAGTGGGATACCGCTTTTACTGCAGCTACGGTCAAGGTAGTATTGTACTTGCCAGCAGCTCCAAGATGGTTTACGTATGCTACCAGTTGATGGCATATATTTTCAATCGCCTTTTCATCTCCATAGTTCTGAATATGGATAAAGGCCAAACGTAAATGTGCTTCATGATTGAATAAGGAAGGATCTAGGGTGACTGTTTCGAATTGGTGTGTGAATTCAGAATCGTTTAGTTCAAAATGATTTTTCATACGATAAGCATCAACAATTGATATAAAGATAGTCTTTATCCCGTAACTTTTAATCTTCAATAATGCGTTTTTGGCCTAGGAGATAGCCGATGGCAAGTCCGTATAGAAAATTCGAAATACCTACTTCAACACCATGACCTAGCCTTATATAACCGGGCATGAGTTCAGATGGCTGAATTAAGGGTGCTATCCCTCCCAAAATGGCAAACACAAGACCAATAAACACTGCCTTTTTAAGCTGTGATTGGTCTAGTGTACGTAAAATTAGAATGGCAACACCAATGAAAATAAATCCTCTTACGAATAACTGGGTTTTAATCATAATATCAAAGGTTGGAATTTTTCCCTCATAGAAGTCCATCAATTGCGGATATACTATACTCAAGATAAGCCCCGCAGTGATATAAAAAATGAGATATAGGAAGTTGGCAACTAAAATTCTCCAAAGCCAACCAAAAAATGAACGTGCTGCAAAGGTCATTGATTGTAAAACCGGGCGATTTCTGAACATGAACATATACAACGGACAAAATAATATTGAAGCCAAAAACCCATATAGAATCTCATATGTGGTCTGTTCCCTATCGGTAACATTAAAGATGTAGGCCTCGATCAATGTATTAAAATGCCCTATTAAAAAGTATATTAGGAATACTGCAAGGCCCAGTTTTAGACTTTTGAGCGTAGAATGGTAGATATAATAACCTAGAAGTAAGGCTACCAAAAAGTTGGCTAATATGCCCCATAATAGCACGTTTAAGTCTTGGGTCTTATTAAAAAATACATTGAGCAGCGCATATATTGCGGTTAACAACACGGCGCCCAGAGCTGATTTAATCCAGAAATTTGTTTTCATGATAATGTGATTTTTTTGTGTCTTATTTTTCTTGATGATTACGAATAGCGGCGATGGCATTTTTGCACCATTTGTATGTTGTACTATATCCGGCAAGGCCATGTTCAAATGCCAATCTTCCATTCAAAGGAAGACTAGACCCTTCTTCGCTATGAAATGCTTTAAGTTGTTCTATATAAATTTTAAGTTGCTTTTGGAAGGAAGTCAAATATTCAAGTTTTTGTTCTTTGGTCAGGAGTGTATCCATAAAAGCGAATTTTAAAAGGAGCACATCAACGTTCTTCGCAACATCATTTATTTCAACGGGTTGCAATAACCAAATTTTCAGGGTATCTATTCCTTTAGGGGTACATCTGAATTTTTCTTTTTTTTGATTTTCCAAGAGAGATTTAACGACTAGGCCTAACTTTTGCAATCGGTCAAGGGCTGGGTAAACAGCCCCTGGACTGCTACTGTAATTTCCTATTGCAGTTGTTTCAAATTGCTTTCTTATGCCGTAACCAGATAGGGGTTCTTGCTGGATCAATCCCAGAATAGCGTAGTCCAAGGAAGTAGTCTTTATTTGTTTTACTTTTTTCATAATGATACGATTCGTACTATAAAATTAGTACGATTCGTATTAAAAAACAAATTATTTTGAAATTATTTACTTCTAACCCTGAAAAGGGGCAAAGAGAGGGTATTTAAATCGTTGATATTCTATTTAAATGGTAACGCAAGTGATATTGACTACATTTTTGAGTCCAGCTTCAATAATAGACGTCTGATCTGTAGGGGAAAGATCTAGTAACCTACAGCCCCACCATCGGGTCTTGAAGAATCGGAGGCTCCAGTGAACACTTTTTTGATAGGATCATAGGTAATACCCATCAAGGCTCCCAAATTACCGTATTCTTTCATCGTATGCCCCATTGCTTCCAATGCATTTCGGGTATCTGGAGATAAGAGATGTTGTTCATAAATAATACGGTCTGGTAACCATTGGTGGTGTATTTTTAAGGCTTCGATGGCCTTGTCGACGCGCATATCATATTCCAACACATTGAAAACCGTCTGGAAGACCGTATTGATAATGGTCCTTCCTCCGGGGCTTCCAATGACCAAATAGGGTACACCATTTTTACTAACAATAGTCGGGGTCATACTGGAAAGCATTCTCTTTTCCGGTGCCACTAAATTGGGAGCCGTACCTATTTGTCCGTTTGTTTTGGTAATTCCGGGTTGCGCATTAAAATCGCCCATTTCATTATTGAATATAAAACCCAGTTCAGGCGAACCCATTTTTGAACCGTAGCTAAATTCGAGGGTATAGGTGAGCGAAACGGCGTTTCCATCCTTGTCCATCACTGATAAATGGGTAGTACTATCCCCATCGTACAACTGACCAAATTTGGTGGAATCACTGATAGAAGCTCTTGTCATATCGATTGCTTCAAATCGTTTCTTCGCGAATTCCTTCGATGTCAATTTATCGATAGGCATATTCAAATTGAAATCAGGATCTCCTAAATGCTCGGCACGGTCTGAAAAAGCCCTTCTCATGGCCTCAGCGACTAAATGCACATATTCGGTAGAATTAAACTCGATTTCCTCAAAATTGGCCTGTTCCATCAAATTCATCATTTCAACAAGGACAACACCTCCAGAACTTGGGGGCGGCATGGAATAGATGTCAAAATCCTTATATGAACCTTGTATAGGCTTACGTTCTATGGCCTCGTATTTTTTTAAATCTCTTTTGGTGATTATGCCCCCATTTGCTTTCATCCATTTGGCAATTTTTTTCGCTACCTCCCCTTTGTAGAATCCGTCTTTACCTTTATCACGAATGAGCGTTAAAGTTGCTGCCAATTGAGGTTGTTTCCAGAGCTCGTCTGGCTGCACCACATTTCCTTCAGTATTCCGGAAATAGTTGTCCATAAATGCATTTTCATTTCCTTCCTGAGTGAAACGATCTGCAGCAGCAAAGAGGGACCAATTAAAAGGGAATCCGTTTTTTGCTTGATCAATGGCTGGTTGCACCAAGTTGGCCCATGGCAGTTTTCCATATTTCTGATGGGCCTTGTAGAGTCCGGCAACCGTACCTGGTACCCCAATCGCTTTTATGCTATTGTGGTTGCTTCCAGGAATAAGATTTCCGACGGTATCTAGATACATATCGTTGGTTGCCGACAAGGGGGCTTTTTCACGAAAATCGATGGTCGTTACATTACCGTCCGCATTCATAAAGACAATAAATCCGCCACCACCTATATTTCCTGCTGATGGGAGGGTCACGGCCAATGAAAAAGCTGTGGCAATTGCAGCATCAACAGCATTACCCCCTTTTTTTAGCATGGATACCCCAGTTTTTGAGGACAAGCTATTGGAGGAGGCCACCATACCATTTTTGGCATAGGTCTGGGCGTAGAGCTGTGTGGTGATTATTGCAATTGATAGAAAGAGAAGGTGAGATAGTTTTGAATGCATGCGGTTGTTTGTTGATGGTTCCTTTGTTGGTGATGAAGATAGGGATTTTGAGTATTATTATGATTATTCTTTAGTTGAGCTGCTTACTTCATAATGTATGGACAATATCATACTTAGTTTTGGACTTTTTGGTCAATGCACTATATAATTGCCCCTAATATCGAAAAGTTGGTGTAAAATGGTTTGAAAAAACGGGAAAAAGCTAAATTAGTTTAATCTGTATAAAGACTGAATAGCATCTTTTGAACAGTAGGAGTCGGTATTATGAAAAAAAAGTTTTTCTTCGTTTTGATGTTTGGTATTTGCATAATTTCCAATGCACAAATAACCATATCAAAGGATAAGCCCAAGCATTTTGCTGCTGGTGTCGTAATCGGCGGTATAGGTGGATATGCTGCCCATAAAATTTTTAAGAGAACCAATAACGGAACGAATAGGTTTTGGACGTGGACAGGGGCTGTAGGTAGTAGTTTAGCCGCCGGTATTACCAAAGAAGCCATAGATAAGGCTGACTATGGTGTTTGGGATAATAATGATATCTTATTTACTACCCTAGGAGGGATAGTTTCTGGATTGGCCTTGGAATTACTGATTAAAAGAAGAGTGTCAGGACGTATAAGGGTAACATATAATGTCGATCTCCTAAAACATGACCTGCTGAAAAATAGTGAGGTTCTAAATATTGCCAGTTATGAATCCCATGATATAATAGCAACACTACAGGCACAACGTATTCTTGAAATGCCTTAATTCATAATTATTAAAGTAACCCCTTGGCCTTGATTTCCAAATACTTATTGATTGTATTGATCGTAAGTTGTTCCTAAACATATTCCTTAATCTGTTCAAATTCCTTTGTATGTCCAATACGCCTTATTTTCTTAATGCCAAACGCAACGGAGATCATCAAATTATCGTTTCTTTGAATAACAGAATTAAAGAAGTTACACAGATTACCACAGATGCAAACCCCATTGAATTCGTTGACAGGATTATCAAGGACTATAATTATTATACCCAACAACTGTAAGAAATGTTCTATTTAACAATAGATATTTTAGGAACCATTGCCTTTGCCATATCTGGCGTCCTGGTTGCGATGGAAAAGAAACTCGATATTTTCGGTGTACTTATTATTGCGTTCGTGACGGCTGTGGGCGGAGGTACATTACGCGATATGTTAATAGGAAATACGCCGGTGGTCTGGATGCACGAACTGGTTTATATATTTACGATATTGGGAGCGGTGATTTTCGCCATCTTGTTCGTGAACCAAATAAAATATTTGCGAAAAACCTTATTCCTGTTCGATACGATAGGCATTGGATTATTTACAATGGTTGGTATTGAGAAAGGGCTTTCCGCTGATTTAATGCCGGTTATGTGTATTATTTTGGGAACTATTACCGCTTCTTTCGGAGGTGTGATTCGTGATATACTTTGTAATGAAATTCCTGTGATATTCCATAAAGAGATTTATGCTACAGCTTGTATTCTAGGAGGCTTGTCCTATTTCCTTTTGATACAATTACCCATTGACGATACGTATGCCTATAGTACGGCAATACTGATTATCATATTGGTTAGAATATTAGCTGTAAAGTTTCATATTGCCTTACCAAATATTTATAGGTCAAAAGGAACGTAATAAATCAAATACAAGGGTAATTTTATTACAGATATCCAAATTCCAACATTGGAGAACTATTTCACAATTTCAGCCTTTAGAATATAAATATTTATCGATGGCCAGTCACCTTTGCCCACGGGCTGCGCATTAATCTTGTCAACGATGTCCATGCCATCAATAACTTTCCCGAAGGGCGTGTATTCACCGTCTAAATGATAAGAGCCTGGTTTGGTAACTACAATGAAAAATTCATAGGGTGAAGCCAGCATATGCGGATTGTTCACCTCACTACTAGGCATAGATATGGTGCCGCGATGATGTTTGTAACCCTTTTTTGCATCAGGCGGTAATAAATATCTACCAATTGCCCTACGTTTATCAGCCGTGGCTTTATCATCCGAATTACCCCCTTGGATAATGAAATTCTTGACCACCCGATGAAACTGGGTGTTATCAAAATAACCCTTTGTGGTTAGGTAAATAAAATTGGCCTTATGGTAGGGTACGTTGTTGTATAACTGAACTGTGAAACTGCCCAAGTTAGTTGTTATTTTAACCGTATCATCCTTAAGGGATTTGCTATAATTAAAGAAGAAATCTATGGCATTTTCCTCGGACAATAAAAAGGGTTCCTCCTCTTCTTGGACTTCAACAGTCTGCTCTTGTAGCGTGTCTTTTTGTACCGCGATGCTTTGTTCGGTAGTCTCCAATTGTTTGGGTTCACCTTTACAGGCCACTAAAAATAATAGTGGTAATATTGTTGTGAAAATGATTCTTTTAATTGCCATGAATTTTGATGATTTTGCCTTACGGACTTCAAAAATAAAAAATCTGCCCTTACCCGGAACAGCTTCCCATTATAAAATGGCACCTTTGATTCGAAAAAAAGAGCTTGAGGCCGGACATATCAAAAAAAAGAATCCCAAGAAAGCTGGAGTTTTGGCTCTTTTTTATCCAAATGAGAATCGAGATACAAATTTACTTTTGATATTACGCAAGACATATCAAGGCGTGCATTCCAATCAGATAGGTTTTCCGGGAGGAAAATCCGAACCCGAAGACCTGGATATATTGCATACTGCTTTACGTGAAACCCATGAAGAAGTGGGAGTACCACCAAAACAGGTTTCCATAATAAGATCGTTGAGCGAAGTTTATATTCCACCCAGTAATTTTGAGGTTCAACCTTTTATTGGCATTTATGATAATCCTAAACCGTTTGTGCTCCAAGAATCCGAGGTCGAGTCTCTCGTTGAGGTATCACTACTTGATTTTATGAATGACGCAAAGATTTTTACCCAAAAATTATCAACATCCTATGCAAAGAACATAGATGTACCAGCCTTTAAATTAAACGGTTACACGATTTGGGGCGCTACTGCTATGATGCTAAGCGAAATCAAGGAACTCTTAAGACAGGTTTTATAAGGCTTATTTTGTAGATTTGCCGCTATGGGTGTATTTAAGGAGAATCCATTCGGTCATATTCTTTTTCTAAAAAAGTGGCTTATTCGCATCATGGGTGCTATTACCCATCAACGCTACAAAGGCTTCAATACTTTGGAAATAGAGGGCTCTGATGTCATTCGGAACCTACCTGGTAATAATGTGCTATTTGTTAGTAACCACCAGACTTATTTTGCCGATGTAGTGGCCATGTTCCATGTATTCAATGCGAGCCTTAGCGGCCGGGATGATTCAATTAAGAATGTGGGTTATCTCTGGAATCCGAAGCTGAACGTGTATTATGTGGCTGCCGCTGAGACCATGAAGAAAAGTCTTTTGACCAAAATTTTTGCCTATGCAGGATCAATAAGTGTTGAAAGAACTTGGAGGTCCGAAGGACAAAATATAAATAGACAGGTGAAGATGAGCGATATTTCCAACATTGGGAAAGCGTTGAACGATGGTTGGGTCATTACTTTTCCACAAGGAACGACGACACCCTGGAAACCTTTACGCAAGGGAACGGCACATATAATCAAAAAATACAAACCAGTGGTAGTCCCTGTTGTCATTGATGGATTTAGACGGTCCTTTGACAAAAAAGGGCTTCGGGTCAAGAAAAAGGGAATTCTTCAGCACATGAACATCAAGGAGCCGTTGGATATCGATTATGATAACGAATCTTTTGAATCTATCATCGAAAAATTGGAATATGCCATTGAGCAGCACCCTTCTTTTCTCAAGGTAATACCGCAAAATGAGTTGCTGGCTTACGAGGAAGAAAACGAATTGAGAAGATACCGGAACATAAATAAAGCCAAAAAAGCCAAATCCCAGAAAGCTTAGACCTCCAGTTGTTTAAGTTCTTTATAATTTCTATTTAGTTTTCGCAATAATAATCCATATAGTAGAAAATAAACGCCGGCCATTACAGCAGTCAATAGTATACCCATCACTGCCATTCCTATCATAAGACTAATTTTAATTTTTTCAGCAGATATTTTTTCTGTTTTATCTCGAAGCTGGTCAAAGGTGGAGAATATATCATCATCTAAATAGACCCCGATAATCATCATTATGACTATGACCATTATCATTGATAAGGAATAAATAATATAATGTTTTACCGTGGCTCTTGTCCTGATTATTTTCTGCATCAAATTCTTAGAGCTGTCCAAAACTGAAATCTCCTTATATCTTCGATAAAATTGTAGAATGAAGTAAAAAGCAACACAATAGGAAAAAATGGTCAATCCAATTATATAATTATGCAATCCCAAATTATCATAGACTTCCATGTTGTCTTGGAACGAGGGTATCAGATAGAGTAAATGTGGTAGAGTAAATTCTAAAATACTTATAATCAATATCCATTTTACGATTGAGGAAGATTTCTTCCAGATCATATTATGAATTTCTTCGTACGACAATTTCGGAAGATGTGCTTCCTTTTTTTGCCAGTCCTTTTTTAATAATTCCAGTTCATCTGTCATATCGTCAAGGGTTCAATATGGTTCTTAATTTATTCTTTATTCGGTTCATTTTGACTCTAGCATTTACTTCTGTAATACCTAAGGTTTCTGATATTTCCCGATAGTCCTTATCTTCCAGATATAGAAAAACCAACGCTTTTTCGATGTCGCCCAATTGCTTTACGGCCTTGTACATCAATTGTAATTGTTGTTCTTCCTGTGGATCGTATTCATCGGCCTTTATTTTAAAAATTACCGATTCATAATCCCGTGTTTGAATTCTTTTTTTCGATTTTCGATATAGCGTAATTGCTGTATTCAGCGCTACCCTGTACATCCAAGTGCTGAATTTTGATTCACCTCGAAATTTTGGGTATGCCTTCCATAGTTGTATGGTTATTTCCTGGAACAGATCTTTGTGTGAATCCCTGTCATTGGTATACAACGTACAGACCTTATGAACAATATTCTGATTGTTCTCAAGTTCCGTCACAAATTGATGCTCCAGCTTTTTGTTCACGTTTGGGTCGGTGGGTTGTTATTGGGTTAGTAGCTAGTTTGAATGGAATGTTACAACTTAAAATAAAAAATTGTCAAGTTCAAATATCAAATGCAAGTTCAACCATGAGTTGAAAGCCCATTTAATTAGCAAAGTATTTAAATTAATCATTAATACAGAAATTTAAGATGGAAGTAGGTAGTTAGAATATACTTGAATTTGATATTTGAACTTGCACTTGTACCTTATGCCTAATTCCTGTAATCGAGTGCTGGTGCTCTATCTCCCAAGAGCGGAATATATTTGAAATCAGCGCCTCTTCGTTCTAAGAACTCCTCTTTGGCTTTTACGACCAATTCACGGTCTTGGAAAAGATTTATGGCGGTTAGCGTCAGGGTTTTGGCGGCGATCATCATTCCTTTATTGCCTATTGATGTACCACCCGCGGCTACAGCCTGCCAACTATGGGCTGGTGTACCCGGAACCCAGGTAGCAGCTCCCATACCTACTGTTGGTACAGTAAAACTCACGTCACCCACATCGGTTGAACCAAAAGCTTTTGCCTCTGTCTTATAGGGTTGAATATTTCTGGCCTTTTCCAAATCAACACTTTTATAACCCATACTAACAGCGATTTTATCGGCGAATTCTTTTTCTTCCGGGGTATATTCCATTCCACCCACTTTGGAAAGATTGTCATGCATCAACTTCTGCAGCGTCAAATTTGGTAATAGTTCGTGTGTTCCTCCGATCATTTCAAAATCCATGGTCGTACCCGTACCCAGGGCCGCACCTTGACCAGCCTTAATTATCCTATCAAAAATATCGATGACCACATCCCTTCGGTTATGACGTGCATAGTAATAAACCTCCGCGAAATTAGGTACCACATTTGGGGCTTTACCTCCACTGGTGATAACGTAGTGTATTCTTGCTTTTTCAGGAACATGCTCTCGTAACATATTAACCATGGCATTCATGGCCTCAACACCATCCAAAGCTGAGCGACCCCTTTCAGGAGCCGCAGCTGCGTGCGCAGAAACTCCATGAAAACGGAATTTAGCCGATTTGTTCGCCAAAGCAGCTCCGGCACTAGCGGCATTCTGTGAACTCGGGTGCCAGTGTAATGCTACATCTACATCATCAAAAAGTCCTTCCCGGACCATATATACTTTTCCAGAACCCCCTTCTTCAGCAGGAGTTCCATAAAAACGAATAGTCCCTTTAGCATTATTGGATTGCAACCAATCTTTAACGGCTATTGCCGCAGCTGTTGAAGCGGTGCCGAACAAATGGTGTCCACATGCATGCCCAGCGGCCTTACCCGCTGTTTTTTTCTCTGGAACAGCTTGTTGTGATAGACCGGGAAGGGCATCGTATTCACCCATGATTCCGATTATTGGTGCTCCACTACCATATTCGGCAGTAAAAGCGGTAGGCATACCTCCGACCCCTTCTTTGATGGTAAAACCAGCTTCGCTCAATGTTTTTTGCAATAAAGCGACGCTTTTTTCTTCTTGGTAACCTATTTCGGCCAAGCCCCAGATGGTTTGTGCAATCTCGCCGTAAGACTCACTCTTTGAATCTAATTTTTCTAAAACATCATCCAACTTTTTTTGGGCGGTTGATATTGTTGATGAAAGAATGGCCATGGCAACGAACACCACTGATTTCTTTAAGTTTAACATAATTATTTTGTGATTTTTATACTATTGTGAATAGTGTTTTAGTGTGAAATTTAAATATACATAAATCATGTAATAAATATTACAATTTACGGGGATGATATTTGTTCAATACTTCAGCCAAATGTGATCGGTCTACATGCATATAAACCTCGGTTGTAGTAATACTTTCATGGCCCAGCATTTGTTGAATGGCCCTAAGGTCAGCACCATTCTGCAATAAGTGAGTCGCAAATGAATGCCTAAATGTATGTGGACTTATGTTTTTCGCTAAGCCAATTTTCAAGGCCAATTGTTTAATAATCGTAAAAATCATTGCTCGGGTAAGTTGTCTACCCCGCCTGTTCAAGAATAGAATGTCATTAAAACCCTTTTGTATGCTCTGGTGCACCCGTATTTCTTTTCTGTAAATATTGATATATTTTTTATTGAAATCACTAATAGGAACAAAACGCTGTTTATCACCCTTCCCGGTAACCTTGATAAAATCTTCATCAAAAAACAGGTCAGATATCTTTAGATTTATGAGTTCTGACACACGCAGTCCACAACCATATAAAGTCTCCAACATTGCTCTATTTCGTTCTCCCTCTGGTTTTGACAGATCAATGGCACCAATAATTTGATTGATTTCCTCTTCGGATAAAGTGTCTGGTAGTTTTCTACCGATCTTAGGCGATTCCAATAAATCCATGGGATTGTCCTTGCGATAATCCTCAAAGTTCAAATAATTGAAAAAGCTTTTAAGTCCTGAAATGATGCGAGCCTGAGATCTCGGGTTTACTGTTTTGGCAATATCATAGATAAAACGTTGCACTATTTCTTTGTCAATGATAATCGGATTTAATGAAATATTATTTTCTTCAAGAAAGCTAATTAGCTTTTCAACATCCCAGATGTAATTTTTGATCGAGTTTTCCGATAAACCACGTTCAATTTTTAGATAGTGTTTATAATCTTGGAGTGCCTGCTTCCATTTCATGCAATAAATATAAGCAAGCATTTAATTTATTGATCCTTTAGCTGCCGATGAAATAACTTTATCTGTTACTTCATAAAAATAATTTGATAATGGCACGGAGATTGATTTACAGCTATTAAGTTTTATATATTTGATAAATTTAACTAAACACTATTATGAAAAAAATTCTTTTACTATCCGTCATTACGCTTTTTTCACTGCAATTTTCACAAGCTCAAAGCTTACCAAGATTTGGTATAACGGGCGGACTTCTAAATAGCAATGTTGACTTTAAAACAGGTAACTCCTTGCTAAACCTTGTTGGGGTCAACAATTTTGCGAAAATCAACAGTACCGGTTATTACATTGGGGCTTTGGTTGATATTGGAGTGGCAGGTAATTTCCATATTCAACCTGAACTTTTATATGGTAGTGCAGAAGACCTATCCTTTTTTTATTTACCGGTAATGGCCAAATATTATGTAGCGGATAAATTTCACATTCAAGCGGGACCTCAACTGAATTTTTCTTCAAACCTGGATGATATAAAAAAAGCTATTCGCGATACTGAAGAGTTACTGGGTACCAACGGAAATGTTGATGATGTTCTAAAGACCGTCGGGGTTGATCTTGGATTTGGTGCTGGGTTTGATATTTTGGACAATTTGACTATACAGGCAAGATATTCATTTGAGTTGACCGATAGATATTCGGGTCCTGCTGGTGGCGTTCTTGATATTAAAGGTTCTGCTTTCCAAGTGGGCGTGGCGTATATGTTTTAGAAGTTATTTACGTATGAATATAAAAACAGTCCAATTCATGGACTGTTTTTTTGTTTATTTGCCTGTGTACTAAGGTAAATAGCTCGTTAAAAATCCTAAAAACGAGCTTCTACAACCATTTTAGCCCGTTTTACAACAAAAATGGTCGATGAACGGAATAAGAATTTAGATTTGTTCTTCATAACCTAAATTATTAGACCAATGAGGAATTGCATTCTAGCCCTTTTATTTACAGTAATTATAACAAGCTTACAGGCCCAGGAAGGCTTTAAAATAGGATTTCATGGCGGATTGCCTATTGATGATTTCAATGATGCCGTAAGTTTAAGCCTCGGTTTGGATGCTGGCTATATGTTCGCATTGGGTGAAGTTGTTGACGTGGGTGTAAGTACAGGATTTATTCACGGTTTTGCCGAGACTTTCGATTCACAGGAACTTGTGGCCGATTTACCCAATATGCAATTTGTGCCTTTGGCTGCATCTGTACGAATCTGGCCATCGAATTCACTTTCAATTGGACTTGATGCTGGACAAGGATTGGGAATTAATGATGGCAATGATGGGGGGTTATATTATAGACCGATCTTGGGGTACCTGATGGGAGCCTATACCGAGGTGAATTTTTCATATACAACCATTAATATGGATAATGAAGTTTCGTGGAATTCGGTTAATTTAGGATTGCTTTTTACGATTCCTCCAAAAAGAAGATTATAACACTATAAAAATATTTTGGTAACCAAAAGGGAAGCACGAGCACTTCCCTTTTTTTATGCCCAACATTTCGCTATTTTTATCAAATGAAAACCCATTATGGACATTTCGTAGAATCTTCAGAAAGTTAGGTACAACAATAGAATGGCTATGGCCTATAAATTTTTAATGGATGAGAATATTGATTATCAATGGACCCAATTTGAACCTTCTTGGTAAAAGAGAACCCGAAGTTTATGGGAGTACCACTTTTGAGGAATATTTTGGACAACTAAAGACCAAATTCGATAATGTTGAACTCGAGTATTACCAATCTAATATTGAAGGGGAACTGATAGATAAAATCCAGGAAGTAGGTTTTTCATACGATGGTATCATATTAAATGCGGGGGCTTACACCCATACTTCTATTGGGATTGGCGATGCCATAAGGGCCATAACTACCCCAGTGGTTGAAGTGCATATTTCAAATACTTTTAGCAGAGAGGATTTTAGGCATGTATCCCATATCTCTCCAGCTGCTAAAGGCATTATTCTTGGTTTTGGCCTGCAAAGCTATGATTTGGCGATACAAAGTTTTATGTGAGCATTAAAGTAAAGGATAGGTCTTTACATTTGTTTTGTGCCGATTTAGGGTTGTAAAGATGTGTTTTATAGCTATATGAGCAAGTTAGCGACGATAAGAAAATGAATAATATTATCATTACTTTAATTCTTATATTAGTTTTAATAGGTTGTACTTCTAAAAAAGACACTGAGATTAAAGTCAATAGTGTATCCTTTAGTTTTTCAATTCTAAAGGGACTTGAACCCGAAAATGGCATAAACCGCAGAGATCCGTCGGATGTAATTAAGGTGGGTAACACATATTACTTGTGGTACACAAAAACAGAAATTGGGTATAGTGGTTATAGCGCATCTGTATGGTACGCAAGCTCAATAGATGGTGAAACCTGGGAAGAAAAAGGAGAGGCAATACCCAGAGGAAATACCGGCAGTTGGGATGCATATAGTGTATTTACTCCGAATATTCTAGTCGCAAAAGGAAAGTATTATTTGTTTTATACCGGGGTGAAACCTACTCCCGGAAATCCTGATGGGAAATTTGAAAACAACTCTGAAACAGATATTACAGCCATTGGGGTTGTCGTAGCCAACTCACCTGATGAGCCGTTTGTTCGTGTTTCTTCAGAACCTCTATTAGAGGTTAGTGATTCCGCGAACTATTTTGACAGTTACAGAGTTGATGATGCGTGTATTGTTTATAATGACAACAAATATTACTTGTATTACAAAGGGAGAAGTAGAAAATATGGTAAAGAGGGACCGAAACATACAAAACTTGGGGTAGCAATATCTGAAAGACCTGAGGGACCATACAAAAAATATGAAAACAATCCGATTATAACAAGCGGGCATGAAGTTATGGTATGGCCTTATCAAAGAGGTATAATGGCTTTGCTTTCTAACCATGGGCCTGAAGGGAAAACACTTCAGTATGCTGTTGATGGACTTAACTTTAAAAAGGCAGCTTCATTTGGAAATGACTATCCAAAAGCTCCTGGTTCGTTTAGGGTTGGAGACTTTACCGATGCCTCAAAACAAGAACAAGGAATTTCTTGGGGCATATCAATGTTTTACGGTAGTAAAGAGAAGTGGCCACATTTGTTAAAATATGAAATAGAATTGGCAGAATCAAAAGATAAAAATAAATAACTGATCCTAACATTTTGTATAATTAATGGCAGAGAAAACACTAAATATCAAGGCTTGTAGATGGCTCAAACCTCATCACGGTTTGACAGGGAACTACTAAGCAATCTGCCACTACTCATACAATTCACCGTTGGGTACAATTTCTAGATTCAATTGATTTATTAACTATACCAATGATTTATAAAAAGCATTTGCCATTATTATATTTCTTTCTAGGCTTTGGAATATTCATGTTCACAAGGTTAAGCAAACTAGTTCCGTTAATTGACATAGCTATATTAATAGCTCCAATATTCATTCTAAGGTTTATAAGAACGCAACCTAGAAAAAGAGGTATTTGGCTCACACTGCTCGGATTTATTTTAAGTATGAATATTGCCCTTTGGGGATTATTCGAGTTCGATGACAAGTGGATGACCATCGTATTTGGCATAATCAGAAGTACCATTTTAGCTATTATTTGGTTTCTGCCCTTTATGGTTGATAGAATTCTCTATCCAAAATTCAGTGATAAAGGCGCGTGGTCAACGCTGATTTTTCCAATAATAACAACAGCTATTTTCTTTTTATCATCCCTTGAAGGCCCTTTTGATGATGGCTCAGGTACTTTAAGTTCTTTTGGATATGGTTACAGTACAATGGCGTTCACCCAGGTTCGCTCGTTATTTGGAATATGGATCTTGATCTTTATTCACTCATGGTTGTTTTCTATTATTAACTATTTATGGGAAAATCAGTTTAAGTGGATAAAGATCAAAAAGTTAGCAATAATTTATCCTTCGGTTTTATTAGTAACCTTTTTGTTTGGATTTGTAAAAACCTCATCGCAGTTCAGTCCAAAATCAGATACTGTTAAAATAGCCGCTGTTGTTTTGACACCTGAAGATGGAGTGGCAGTTCCTATGTCAAGAATCTTTGAATCAAGAACAACATCGCCCTTTGAACAAACCATTTCAAGGGTTGGTAATTTAACCAAAAAAGCAGTTGAAGGTGGAGCCAAAATCGTTTCCTTTCAAGAATTTGCGATGGTTATTAACCAAGAGGACGAAAACAAGCTGAGAGAACATTATAAAAGAATTGCTGAAGAAAATAATACCTTTTTAAGTATTACTTATGCTTATTTTTCAGAAAATGAAAAAGGGGAAAATAAGCATCTTTTCATTGACGGTAATGGAGACATCCTATTGGATTACACAAAACGGTACCTACTTGGTATAGGACCTTTTGGGGAAGCCAGTGTATTTAACAAAGGACCTGAAATAATTCAGTCTACCGAAACTCCCTATGGTAAAATAGGAATTAGTATTTGCAGGGATATGAGTTTCCCATCATTTATAAGACAAGCTGCTCAGGACAATGTTGATATCATGCTGTCACCTTCGTATGACTGGCCAAAAAGTCCGGCTGCATGGTATCTGACTAGTACTATAGAAAATGGCTTCTCAATTGTGAGACCTACTTATAATGGATATTCCTATGCCGCGGATTATCATGGCATTGAACTAACCCATATGGATTCTGACCAAACCAAAGACGGAATCATGTTTGCCAATGTTCCTGTAAAGGGCATCAAGGTTTTGTACCCTAATCTTGGGGATTTGTTGGGGTGGCTCTGCATTATTGCCATGTTAATCCTTATGGGTTTGGTATTCTTCAAAAAAAAATTGGTAATACATAAAAGTTAAGGAGATAAGCCTAAGAGGGGTATTAAACCTAGCGCAATTTTTGTTAACTTCAGCTCGCGCTGAAAGAATCCAGATTGCAAGTATGCCCACTCACCTGCTGACAACGAATACGGCGTCTGTGACGTATCATGACCGAGCCATTTGGGACATTTAATTGATCTGAGACCATAACTAAGAAAATTCTTTGTATAATTTATTGAAACTCTTAAAATACCATCTAGTCAAACCTCAATTAATTCTTAATTTGTTTAACTTGTACAACTTACCCCAAAAGAAGTTTGATAGGTAAATGAGTACAGATCATAATTCACACAAAGATTTTCAAGAAAAACCATTAGGGGGCACTCTGGTCGATAAACTGACCTTTGAAATCGAGGCCAACCTTAACAATGACCAATTCGGGGTCGATGCTCTGGCACAGGCGGTCGGAATGAGCCGATCCAATCTTCATCGGAAATTACAAAAGTTGTTGGGCATTTCAATAAGTCAATTTATTAGAGAATACCGACTAAAAAGGGCCTTAGAGATTCTAAGAGACGAAAATGTTACCGCTTCTGAGACTGCTTATCGGGTAGGGTTTAGTAGCTCCACTTATTTCAACACCTGTTTCCATAAATTTTATGGTATTACCCCTGGAGAAGTCAAAACAAAAAACAGCAATGAAATTGGAAAACTCATCCATAGTGAAAGTGCTACAATCGCACAAAGCAATACCAAAAAAAACTTGCTTTGGGTAGTATTTTTGGCTCCCGCATTTTTAATAGCACTCTTTTATTTTTTTAGCCCGGATGCAAAAGAGAACATTGAATCGAAAAAAGAAGAATTTATAATCGATGAGAAATCGATAGTAGTACTACCTTTCAAAAATTGGACAGGAAGCCCCGAATTGGAGTATATTTCAGATGGAATGACCGATGCCGTTATCTCGAGACTCATTAAAATCGATGCTATTGATAAAGTAATTCCGTTTACCTCTGCGGTACAGTACAAGCAGACCGAAAAAACCATACAAGAAATCGCTAAAGAGTTGGGAGTGGCGAACCTTTTACAGGGTAATCTCCAGATTTCCGGTAATCTAATCAAAATCAACCTACAATTGATTCATGGTCGTTCTAATGTCCATCTATGGTCGGAGGAATACACTAAAGAATGGAAAAGTGATGAAATTTTCAAGATACAGTCCGAGGTGGTCGAAGCTATAGCCAAAAATATGAGGGCAACCATTTCGGAAAACGAATTGGCGGCTATTCAAAAAATACCCACAAAAAGTAAACAAGCATACTCCTATTTTCTCCAAGCCGAGTTTCAGCGAAATAAAGCGAATGAGTCAACGTACAACAATGCTATCGAACTATATAAAAAATCAATTGAAATAGATTCTAATTTTGTGGAGGCATATGCCAGTCAGGCCAGAGTGTGGAGTTTTGGTGGATTGGTTTGGGGGATTTTTGATGAACGGATTGCATGGGAGAATACAAAAAGGCTACTGGAAAAAGCGCTTAAAATCGATCCCGACAATAAAGAGGTAGAAGAAGAACTATATTCTGGCTATTTCTATTATGACTGGAATTTTGAATTGGTAGAATCCTATTACCAAATGATTCTGAAAGATACTTATTATGACGATACGCCGTCCATAAATGCAGATTATGCCATAAAAACAGGAAGGTACCGAGAAGCTATGGATGCTATGGACGAACTTCATTTGATCGACCCCTCTTTCGGCGTTCTTTTCTGTTTCAAGGCAGAAGCATTAATGTTTCTTGATAGAACGGACGAGGCATTCGATTTGTTGGAAAGCACCAATAGTTTATATGACGACAACTTGTGGTATTTGCGAGAATCCGCAAAGTGCTATTTCTATCTTGAGGAATATGAAAAGTCAAAAATTCAGCTCAATAAAATAGCAACAAAATTTCCTGATTATCCTCCGATTTTAATGTGGCTAAACTTGGTACACGCCCAGATGGATGGCAGTTCAAATGAGGTAACTAAATATATGGAAGAGTTGTTCAATAAGTATAATGAAGGCTCATCGGGTAGTCCTGCTTGGTTTTTAGCGCTCTACTATTGCACCTTAAATGATTATGAACATGCTTTTGAATGGCTGCAGAAATCTTATGAAAGACATGAAGTGGAATTGACCTGGTTGCGAGAAGAACCTCTTCTAACTCCATTAAGAAACGATTCGCGATACAAAGATTTGTACGAAAATGTAGGATTTTCCAGTATCGGATTACCTATAAAAACTTCTTCAGAAATTTATTCCTCTAAATAACTTTTTCAACCCAGTTTGAAAGTATGCAACATAAGTTGAATACTTGAACAAATATTTAAACACGCCGCAACAGGCCTGTTAGGTAGTGTTTTGTAGTTCTTTACATCTTTATAACATTCAATTTTGAGGGGCAAGATAATCTTGTGCTACAATCAAAATTAAACATCAAAATTTAATAGTATGAAAACAAGATTGACATTTACGGTTATTGGTATTTTATTACTTGCACTAACAGGTTGCAAGGAACAAACTTCAAAAGTTGAGGAAATAAAAATTGACTTGATCACTGATGAATTTCCTGAAGCAAAGCAAGAAGTTATGGAAACCTTTGGCGCCATTGCCCAAAGCATTAAAGATGGTGATTTGGATAAACTAATTTCCTTCCACGCCTATGGTCCAAAATTTACTGAATTTAAAAATGGGGAACCCCGTAATGGTGATGAAGCAAATGAAGCTCACGAGCGTAGTGTTTTTGGTTCTGTAACCGAAGTAGTGAAGTTCGATGCCAACGATTTACAGATTGCTGTTTATGATAAGGTGGCCAACCTTACCTTTCACTCAGATTTTCACCTAAAATTTGGCGAAGACCTTGTGGTAGTAAACGACCAAATCACGTTATTATTCGTAAAAACAGCTGATGGATGGAAAATGGTCCATGAGCATCACTCCCCTTTGAAAAAAGAGGAAGGTTAAAAACTTGCAACAATAATGTGCAAACGGAATATTAGCTAGAATTTTCGATTCGAAAATTCTAGCTTTTAATGATATTTCTAAATATTTAGGTATAGCTTTGAATAACTTACTTTAAACTTGGTAAGTGACCTATTTTAATTATCATCTAAATACCAAAAATGAAACCAAATATTCTTCTTTTATTGTCAGTTTTATGTATGCAATGCCAAAGTAAAGAAAAGAATAAGGTCTTTGTTC
>JAAETN010000569.1 GCA_024228355.1 Maribacter sp.
AACGGCTTGAATAAACGCCTGTTTTAATGGCGTTTATTTCTTGTTATAAGCTTTTTGTCACACCAATACCAGGCAACATCTTCACCTCCAGGTTTATAAGGAGCAAATTTGTCGAATTCCATCCCAATTTTTTCCATCACTCTGATAGATTCTTTATTTTCTTTCATTGCAATTGCTATTATCCTTCTTAATTCGAGTTTATCAAATCCGTATGTCAAAATTGCATGAGATGCTTCCGTTGCAAAGCCTGCTCCCCAATATTCGGGCAAGAATCTATAACCAAGATCAATTTCATCAAATTCAGGTAGATATGCCAAACCAGCCCAGCCAGCAAATTGCATCCCGTTCTTTAGAAATGTGGCCCATCTTCCATATCCATACTTCTCATAGTCGTTAATTCTTGTCTGTATTGCCCGTTCTATTTCTTCTATAGATTCAACCAGAGGTTCTCCCGTATACTTTTGTACGTCAGGATCAGAATGCAACTGAAATAGTTCCTCTTTATCATACAGGGTAATTTCTCTTAACAGTAATCTTTTTGTTTCTATCAAGGTTTTCACTTTATTGATAATAACGTGTTCGTGTATGGCCTGCGCTTTGTATTCACAAACAGCAGTTACACAAAAATTTATTTGATTCTAAGATAATTAATTTTTGGGTATGGGTAGAAGCGTTGGCTATACACGTTGTTGGCAAACAAGGAGAGACAATTTTAATGAAAAGTTTTTTCTTAATTGGAGAGGCTTTATTGTTTTATTGAGGTTTCTGAATTCTTATTAACTTTAAAGTAAGTTAATCAAGGTGGTTAAATGAAAGTTCTCTATACCATAATAGGATTTGCATTCATCCTTTTCATAGTGGTGACATCATACATGGTTTTATTTCAGCCACTTCTGGACGCCCATAAGAAAGAAAAAAAAGAAAAATAATGTGCTTCCCCTTTCCGGTTTCGTAATTTTCAACAGAGGTATTCTTTCCTTAAAAATGTTTGCCAACGTCTCGGCCCTGCCTGCCATGCCAAAGGCAGGTAAACCGGCAGGCCGGTATGATTTCGTAGCGATAAACCCGTTAGGATTTTTTGGCATAGAAATCAAGCGCTGTTAAAAGTAAGAATTTTCAAGGTAGGAGGGGGTAAGGCTGAATTATAGCAATTGTTGTCACCTTTTAATTTTTTCCTTTGAAATTATTACTCATTCACTGGTCGTATTCCAAAAATTAATAAATAGCCTATCATCCAGAATTCTGCAACAGTAGCAGGTATTGTAAGTGTGCCTAACCATGAACCTGAAATACCTATATATTTGAAGACAGTACTAATCAAATAACCAATGCCGCCGATTATTAAGGTTCTACCTAACCAAACAGGCATTCTTTTCGAGCTGGTAATAATATATCCCAATGGAATAAGCCATAGACCAAAGAAAAGCCCTCCAATACCCCAGGCATTTGATATAAGATTACTCAATAAATCAATTATTATTACTTTATCTTCAATTACTTGAGAAGACAGGGCTAATTCAATAGCTGCACCCATAGATATTGCACTTATCAAAATGGCAACTGCATTAACTGTCCCCCAAATTCCAGTAGCTAAGGCGGCCCATTCATTAATATTTTTGAATAACCTATAAAACCAGATAGCGGTAAGTGCTTGTGAAACAATAATCACAAATTCTAACAGCAAACGAATACGAGCTAGCATTTCTCCTTCTTCAAGATTAGTCAATGTTTGTTGGGGGTCGGCATTATAAACCTGAGGATGAAATATCAAAAATCCCAAAATGCCGGAAATTGCCATGATTAAGTACCAAATTCCAGCAGTTCTTGCTATACTTATTAACCGACTTTGTTTCTGATTTACAGTCATAGTTTTGTTTATTCTTTTATTAATTGGTGACAACGGTTAGTATATGGCGCGTTTTCCTGCCCGACCGGCAGGCGGGAATGCGCTATATACAGTGTTAGGCACTGGTTTTTTATTCTTTTATACCGTATTTTTTGCTCCAATAGATTTTAATCCATTTAGTACTTTATCATCTTCAAATATAAAATGTAGTTGGACGCGGAGTACATGGTCTTGTCGCAAAAGTAATTAATTGTCCTAATCTATAATCAGGATTATCAATCCAAAAGACTTCCCGGAAGCTTTTATGAGTAGATGATAACCAGCTACACATACCAATTATTCATACTGCGAATGCTCAATCTTGTTATCCTGAGAAGTGTAAGCAATGCCTAGTTCCGCCAGCTCATCCAGTATAGGATCATAAACTTCTTTGGTCCATGGAAACAACACACCAGGGCTTTTAATTTCTCGGTTAAGGATTAACTTGGCACCAATTGCTGCAGGCAATCCAACAGTACGAGAGATGGCGGTATGCAATTTATCTAGGCCCTTTGTTACCAAATAAGATAAATGTTCAAATAATTCGCCCTCGAGTTGGTATTCTATCCTCTCGTAAAAAACCAGCATATCCGTGTCGCCATGTTTAAATTTCAGCTTGTCCATCAGTAAATCCAATAGTATCTCGGCAGGAGTTCCATTCACTCGCCTGATTGGTCTGTCAGACAGAAGTTCTGTCCAAAGCAATTGTTCATGAAGTTCTCCGTCTCTTTCTATATGCAAGATGTCTGCCAGTGCATTTTCAAGACTTGCATCATCATCATCATCTGGTAGATACGATGCAATCCACTGGCGGTATGTAATGTTTTCACTGCCTTCAATATGATAGTTATTGGCTGTTAACCCTAATTGTATAAACATATTCCATGCTTCGCAAAAACCAGGATAACGCAGTGTTGCCCTTATTATTGTTGGAATGTCATCAAGGTTGTATTTCTTTCTGTAGGCTGCGGAATCGCGATTTTCGTACGCTTCAAACTCTCTGAAACCAGGGATATCTATAACTTTTGGATTGGTAAATAAACGATGGTAGGGGATGCAACGAAAATTGCCTTTTTTGTAATAACAAGCTCCTGCACTACCTGCCGTGATCACGTTCATTGGGCTCCAGGTAAACTTATAGCCCCATGGGTTATCATTACTCTCAGGGGCAACCAAACTGCCGCAATATGATGTAAATGCCAATAGCTCCCCTCCCTTGTTCCTGATTTTATCTATAGAACGCATTCCGTTCATATGATCAATACCTGGATCAGCTCCCAATTCATTTAGAAATGTGAGACCTTTTTCTTTTGCTTCTTCATGCATATCTATCATTTCCTGACTAGCATAAGAAGCCGTTACCACATGCGCATTATATTGAAGTGCAATTTTTGCCGCAGCAGCATGCATTCCGGGAGGCAACAACGAGATTACGATGTCTGCATCCTTAATATAACGCTCCATAATTGTATCATCATGGCAATCAAAGTATACCGCTTTCCCCCTTGGATGACCACCAATTTTCATTTTTGCGGTTTCTACTAAAATATCACCTACCGTTACATCCCAGTTGTATTCTTCGGCATGCTTAAGCATGTACGAAATCAGATCGGTAGCCGACATTCCTGCACCACAGATTAACACATTTTTCATATAGTTATCAATAAAACATAATGTTAGAATTAGGCTAAAAAGATAAGAATAAAACAAGCATGTGCCCTTACGGTCTGAATAAACAGTCGTTTTAACGCTGTTTATTTTTTGTTGGCAAATCGTTTTTCATTAATTATTCAATAATCTAATCCACTCCCTTAAATAGGAGACTTTCAGATTTATAAAAGCAATCAGTGTTCAATTTCTTGTGCTGACCTGATGCAATAAAATGTTGAATGACCTCTAACATGCAAAAATCTATATCGTCATGACCCTTTCCAGGCATTATGATATGATTTACGTTTTCTAAAGTATGGCTTACCTGTCTTCCAAATGCTGGTGGGGTAACGTGATCTTTACTTCCTGACAGAATGAGTACTGGAATATCTGTAGTCAATGGGTCCCAAAATGTATCTGGCAACTTTCTTGTTGGAAATAACTTACAGACTTCAAACTGCTGTTTAAACCAAGCATTTCCAAAATCCCCCATCGCTCGTTTTTCAAATGCTGCATAGTTCATTCTTGGCATTTCTTCATTACAAGCTATGCAAAAAGAAACACCTACAGGAATACGATGACTGCTACTTGGTGTAAGATTTTTTATTACCACATCGTAGTTTTCGTTCCACAATTGATCGATAAGCCATGGTATTGTTTTTGAGCCCTCATTGGTATACAACAACGAATAAAGGATGCTTGACAATTCATTGTGACCGAATGATGCAGAATAACTGATTGAATCCTCTAAAAGCAAGTTGATTATTTGAGGTTCTTTTTTTAACTTTTCATACACAAATTTGTATTGACTTTCTATATTCGGATAGGTCTTACTACAGCCACTATCCAGCTCACAATCAACCAATAAATTGTCAAGCGCTAATTGAGCCAAAAAAGAATCATACGGCCACATAGAAAAGTTTATAGGCACTACACCATGCAAGGTAATCGTTCTTGTTTTGTCAGGAAACATCTTTGCGTAAGTTCTTGCTGCTTTCGTTCCGTAAGAAGTTCCCCATACGTTTAGACTTTCATATCCCAACCAATTCCTAATAGCATCAAGATCTCTCATAGCCATGTCGGTAGTGTAATAAGAAAGATCTGCTTCTTCATTGAGCCTTTCTACACAATCACGCATAGCTTCTATGTAGGCTTCTCCATTTACATCTGAAGATATACCACATTCTAAAGGATTTGAGCCATATGTGCCTCTTTGATCCACTAACAGTATATCTCTATTCTTTCTGAGTAATTCGGCATTATTCATAAAGATATTTTTGAAACGTGTTGCTGGCAATACGCCACCTCCAGCTAAATAAGTAACTGCATCTTTTTGAGCATCAGCTCTTGCAGGAATTACAATAACATGAATTTGAATAGTGTTACTCTTAGGATTGTCATGGTTTTCGAGGGTAGCAAAATAGCCTTCATAATAAATTTCCTCTGATCCTTCAACTTTCTTTAGCTCAAGTTGATCTACAAACCGTTTGTTTTGAGAAACTGCAGTGGTATTTATCAAAGTTAAAGTCAAGATTATCAAAAATAGTTTCCTCATGCTTAATTTATTATTTCAATAATAGGTTTTTCTCAATTTATTAATGTTTGCTAATGACCTGCTAAACGCAGTTCGGTGATTACTACGGAAATATAGTAAAATCGTTTAACTATGATAAGGGAATCTGACCTTGTCGGGTTGATTTTTCCCTTGTCATAGGTTTTCAAGAAGGCCGCGTAGCGGTCGTATCTTGTTGATTTTACGTTATTGGGAGTATA
>JAAETN010000570.1 GCA_024228355.1 Maribacter sp.
ATGATATTCTTTGTTGTCCAGCAAACAACAATCGTTGGTGCAGATGACGCAACCTGGGACGACTATCAGTGTATATTGGAAAGCGTCGTTACCGTTAGGACATTTACATCAATTGACGGAGAGTTTAGCCATACGTCTGTAGATTATGAGAAAATAAAGAACAATTCTGAACTTCAAGAAAAAATCATTATCCAGCAGGAAAAATTAAAAGAAATTAAAGCGCCTGAAAAAAAAGAACATAAGCTTGCATTCTGGATTAATGCGTACAACTTTTTCACAATAGTTGATGTAGTAAACAATTACCCTATAACGGGTATGAAAAAAATCGGCTGGAAAAATAAAAATCATGAGGTTGATGGTATCCTTTATAGCCTTGATAATATTGAACATAACGTTGTCCGCTCACTTGCCGATCCGCGTATACATTTTGCCATTAACTGTGCTTCTGTGGGATGTCCAAGCTTGAAAGTAGAGATTTTTGGAAGCAATCAAATAGGCATGCAGTTAGATAATGTTATGACAAACGCATTGAAAAATCCCTTACATCTGAGAATGGTTAATGGCAAGCTGAACACAACGCAACTCTTTAAATGGTTCAACAAGGATTTTGAAACCGGTGGATA
>JAAETN010000571.1 GCA_024228355.1 Maribacter sp.
ATGTAAGTCGTGCAAGTCTTCTGGACCATCCAGACTGAATCCCACGTGGAACCCGTTATCTACGAATAAACTCGCAAGTTCATCGCCCATCAATGTGGCGTTGGTTTGAATATGATTCTTGAAATGAACTTGCGGATAACTAGACTGAATATCTAAAATACCTTTGAAAAACCCATATCCCGCAATTAAGGGTTCGCCCCCGTGCCAGTAGATTTCCAGGGGTTTGTTAGTTTCGATATTGGGGTTAGCGTAATAAGTCAGGACTATTTGATCGATGATTGTTTTTGCAGTATTGAGCTGCATAACCGGGCCTTCGTGTTCCTGAAAGCAGTACGTGCACCCAAGGTTGCAATTCATCGTTACTTGAATTTGGGGATGAATTTCAGTCAGGTAGTGGTTGGCAATATTTAGTGGCAACGATACTTTTTGTTTCGTTTTTGATCTAGAGAAATCGACATTGATATCCATAATTGCTTACTGTTAACCTGATCTATAGTTCACCATCCGTTGTACCAGTTACCCCAGTTGCGCCAATTGATCCAGTTTCCCCAATTGATCCAATTTCCCCAATATGGAAAAGCAACTCGATCTTTTTTTTCTTCTTCGAGTTCTTCCAGAATTTCTTCCAGAACTGGGTTTTTAGTTTTTTTACCATTTGTGTCGGTACTCTGCGGCCTGGCCATTTTTTACCTCCTCGCAAAACCTAGTATGAATACTTATTACTAATTTTTTAAGATGCGGCAACACAATTTTTTCACCCCAGAGCTTATCACCTTTTGCTTACTAAGTTAATCCTCTACCGATGGTTAGAATTTAATTGTCCTAATATCGCGGCCTCTAAAAACCTATAGATAACAAAGTTTTAGAGAATAGCAAACTGCCTGAACATATAGGGAGACATACATTTAACAACGCTATTCCTTTTTATAACATTTCGGACTATATGGCCAAACATCTTTGCTTCGCG
>JAAETN010000572.1 GCA_024228355.1 Maribacter sp.
GTGGCTTTTTACCCTCTAAAGATATCTATTATCAAGGTGCTGTCGTTACGGTCTTGAATACGGTAATCTTCCTTCTTGCAACACCTTGGATTATGTGGGCATCATCATTATAATGGAATTTTGATTATCAATGTTGACGATATCCAGGCTTCCACATGTATAAAAACCTTAATCCCTCTTTTGTTGTTTCTGATTACTAATTAAAAGTTATGGAGATAAACTTAAGAAGAACTGAGTTAAAAATAAGTTCCTTTAAGATAATCTCGACACATATTTCCCATCATAGGCCAAACCCGATGTTGCTATTATAAATGATTGTTTCAAGAGCTTGATGCAGGTCCATATTGGACATAAGCTCTTTTCCTAGCAATAACATCGAACACATCCTTACTGATGACCACTACATAAATTTCTGTATATTTAGTCATAACAACAGATTTCTGAAAGAACGGCTACCTGGTTCTTTAACAACATAAAAACAAAGCGGTTTGATTTTCCAACCGGAAAATCTCCCCTGTCTTTAAACTTAGAACAAAACTCAGTAACTAATCTCAATGATTTTATACAAGACCGGTAGAACACATATAAAGAACTCAAAATGATTAAAGAAATAAAAACAGATTACTGCATCATTGGAGGAGGCATTGCCGGAATTATATTGGCAAGCCAGTTAGCTTTAACTGGTAAAAAGATTTTAATTCTGGATCAAGGTCCACGATTTTCAGAAGAAGATAGGGCTAATATGTTGCAAAAAAGCAAGGATGAATTAAATGACTATGCAGATTATAATGATGATGTTGATCCATCTGTTGTTACTCCACTAAGCTCTGCAGCCGCTGAAGATCAGGTGGTAGAATGGACAAACTACCGATTGTTTGGTATTGGAGGTACTGCCCTTCATTTTGAGGGAATTATGATGCGACCAACAGAAGAAGACCTAAAAGTAAAATCTCTTTTTGGTTTTGGGCGTGATTGGCCTATATCATATCATGAACTAGAACCATGGCTTTTAAAAGCTGAACATGAAATTGGAGTTTCAGGGAATAAAGATAATCCTTATGCGTCTTCAAGATCAGGTTCTTTTCCTATGCCGGGCCATCCATTTTCATACTTCGATAGTGAATTTTTTGGTCCTGCTTTAAAAAAATTAGGAATTACAGGGCATTCTTGCCCAAGAGCAGTCAATTCTATCCCTTATCGTGGTCGTTCAGGCTGCTTAGCATGTAGGGCTTGCAAATTTTGTCCTTCAGGAGCCCGTTATTCTCCGGACAGGGTTCATCTTCCTATTTTAGAAAAACAGGATAACGTAGATATAATTGAGAATTTGAGTGTCCGTAAATTGGAGACAAATTCAAAAGGAGATAAAATAGTGGCTGCTCATGCCATACGCGTTCATGACAAATCTAACGTTACTATTCTTGCCCAAAATTTTATTGTAGCAATGGGAGGGGTAGAAACTCCTCGAATGCTTTTATTATCTGGTAATTACGGCAATCATAAAGCTGGTCTCGGAAATATGGGAGGGCAGCTTGGTCGAGGATTCTGTGATCATACTTTTCCATATGTTACCTATGACATTGGTAGACCAACGGGAAGTCGCCTTGGTTTTGAAACGATGATTTCCGACCATTTCAGGACGCAAATCAATCGGGTTGAACAACCAACTTTTTCATTATTTGCATCACCTGCAATGGATTGGTTTCCTGTAGGATATGAGGCAACAATGTGGGCAACTAAAGACAATGTGCTTTCCCTTGAAGATCTCCACAAAAGATTGTCTCAAATGGTCACTATAACTTCTTACGCTGAAAATGCATGTGAAGGAAGCACACTGGAGCTTGACAATAACAAACAAGATGCTTTTGGATCTCCTTTAGCAAAAATCACGTTAAAATTGACAGATTGGGATCGAAGAGGTCATACTAAGTTTGCAAAGATTGCAACAAAATTGGGCGAGGCTATGGGAGCGAAAAATATTTCAGAAGTTACTCCACCTGGGTACGGTGTAGGCTATCACCCGTCGGGAGCTACAGCTATGGCCAAGACTCCAGATGAAGGAGTTTGTGATGAAAACCTAAAAGTCTTTGGGCTAGAGAATTTACACTTAGTTAGTAACTCAGTATTTCCGCATATGGGCGCTAATGCGCCTACATTGACAATTGCGGCATTAGCTTTAAGATTGGCAGCTCATCTAGAAAGAAAAATTAAAGTATAATTATGGAAAATAATTCACGACGTCGATTTGTAATCCAAATTTCCAGGGTACTTGCTTTTATCCCTTTTGTAGGCGTAAGTGGTTGTATTTCGGACACCAAATCGAAACTAAGCCCTAAGGAATCCTTAAGAAGACTGATCTTTATTGTTGGGCCTTGGAAATTAAGTGATCAATCAATCGCAGAAGATTTTGCAAAACGATTCCTTACAACGGATTTTGCTGATCAATACCTGCCAAAATCGGTTAATCTGGTAAAGAGTCTTTCCAAGCAAATTCCTAAAGAGCTTACTGTTGTCAAAGAAATTGATCTTAATAATCTGGCTAAAGAAGAACAAGAATTATTGATTACATTGACCCAGCAATTATATAGTTTTGTTGAAATACGGTTTTATGTTTCAAATGAACCAGCATGGGGTGAATGCCAAGGTAATCCCAAATGGCATACTAGGATTCCAGAGTAATTAATTTTCTAAACCAACCTTTTCCTTTTAGTATAACTTGCTGTGAAACCTCAATGTGATCCAATCCCTTGGGCATGGCCACCCACTTTGTTCTTAGGCACATGTCTTTTTCACTGTTTTGTGAGCTTTGTTAATGTTTTATCGTTCTTGTTTCCCTATTCGATTACCTATCGTATTGGTGGTCTGGGTCTTGGTATGCTTCTCCTTACCCTTGCGGTGGATGTCAGCACTATAATGAACCTTCCTTCTTATTCTACGCAAGTCAATGCCAATGAATTGCCTTGGTCGTGCAGTTTGTCGAAATTTCGTATCTTATAGTTTTGAAGATCAACGATACTAGACTTATCTGCCCAGCCGGCAGGTGGGCTGTTTTTTTATCGATGCCATAATTAATTGCGGCTGAATTTCCCCTCGAAAATTCAATCTATTCGGTTATCCTTCCGTTTCAACTGAAAAGTCCAGCTATGCCAATACTGCTCGACCATTTCAA
>JAAETN010000573.1 GCA_024228355.1 Maribacter sp.
ATTAGTACCATCTTTACAATTGGTAAGCGTGAAAATTAGGGTAATAAGAAATAAATTTTGAATCCGCATCGTTGGTTCTTTCTATAAATATATTGGACCGCTGTAAAAGTGCATGGGTAAGGAAATTATACCTGTAAAACCCCCATATTGAATGGTTTTTCGATAGGGGCATGATTGGCCGCCTCAATGCCCATTGATATCCATTTGCGGGTATCCAACGGATCTATAATGGCATCTGTCCATAAACGGGCTGTAGCATAATATGGGGAAACCTGATTATCATAGCGCTGCTTTATTCTAGTAAAGAGTTCATCTTCCTTCGCTTTGGTAATAGTTTCGCCTTTCTTTTTTAGAGAGGCTTTTTCTATTTGCAGTAAAACTTTGGCAGCAGAATTACCACTCATAACAGCAAGTTCCGCACTTGGCCATGCCACAATCAATCTTGGGTCATAGGCTTTGCCACACATGGCATAGTTTCCTGCGCCATAACTGTTGCCTATAATAATGGTGAATTTAGGTACGACTGAATTACTAACCGCATTCACCATTTTCGCTCCGTCCTTGATAATGCCACCTTGTTCGCTTTTACTACCCACCATAAAACCGGTAACATCCTGTAGAAAAACAAGAGGGATCTTCTTTTGGTTACAATTGGCAATAAATCGTGTTGCTTTATCAGCAGAATCGGAATATATGACTCCACCGAATTGCATTTCACCCTTAGCGGTTTTGACTACCTTTCGCTGATTGGCCACTATTCCTACAGCCCAGCCTTCAATGCGGGCATAACCAGTAATAATGGTTTTGCCATATCCTTCCTTATATTCTTCGAAATCTGAATTATCTACTAACCGATTTAAGATCTTGTGCATATCATACTGCTCCTTTCTTGTTCCAGGAAGAATTCCGTAAATATCCTCAACCTTTTCTTTGGGCTTTCGAGATTTACTACGATTGAAACCAGCTTTGTCAAAATCACCTATTTTATCAACAATATTTTTTATTTTATCTAGGGCATCCTTATCATTCTTTGCCTTATAATCAGTGACCCCGCTTATTTCACAGTGTGTGGTAGCTCCTCCTAGGGTTTCATTATCAACCTCTTCGCCAATAGCGGCCTTTACCAAGTAACTTCCTGCTAAGAAAATACTACCCGTCTTATCCACGATCATGGCTTCATCACTCATTATTGGGAGATAAGCCCCACCTGCAACACAACTCCCCATAACCGCTGCTATTTGGGTTATACCCATGCTGCTCATCACGGCATTATTTCGAAATATTCGACCAAAATGCTCTTTGTCCGGAAAAATTTCGTCTTGCATAGGAAGGTAAACACCTGCACTATCAACCAAGTAAATTATGGGCAATCTATTTTCAATGGCAATTTCTTGGGCACGAAGGTTCTTCTTTCCTGTAATCGGGAACCAGGCTCCGGCCTTTACAGTGGCATCATTGGCAACAACTATACATTGTTTGCCTTTTACTTGGCCCATTTTTATCACTACTCCGCCAGAAGGACACCCGCCATGCTCTTTATACATTCCCTCTCCGACCAGAGCGCCAATTTCAATACTCTTTTCATCAGAATCAAGCAAATACGCGATACGCTCCCTTGCAGTCATTTTGCCTTGGGCATGTTGTTTTTCGATACGCGATTTGCCACCACCTAGTTTAACCTGGGCAAGCCTCTTTTTCAACTGTGATAGTTGCAGTTTATTCTGGTCTTCGTTTTTATTGAACTTGATGTCCATATACTTTCTGGTTTCTTAAATCAAGGCTAAAGATAAGCAGTATATTTGATTACTTTTAGGATTAATTTAAAATGGAGATAGTGCAAAAAATCAGATGGGGTATTCTTGGTTTAGGTGGGATTGCGCATAAGTTTGCAAATGACCTTAACCTTGTTGAAAATGCGGAAATAACGGCGGTAGCTTCAAGAAGTGTTGATAAGGCTCAGGGTTTTGGGGAACAATACAATTCAAAATATACTTTTGGTAATTATTACGATTTGTTCAATTGCCAAGATGTAGATGTCATTTATATAGCTACACCCCATACTTCGCATAAAGAATGGAGCATTAAAGCAATGAACCATGGCAAACATGTGCTTTGTGAGAAGCCTATGGGAATGAAACGTTCAGATGTTGTGGAGATGATATCCGTGGCAAAGAAGAATAGGGTTTTCTTAATGGAAGCACTTTGGTCAAGGTTTAACCCAACTCTCAAAAAGGTAAAAGAATTGGTTGAAATAGGTGAAATAGGGGAGTTGGGTTATGTGCATGCCGACTTTGCCTTCTATGCTTTGGATCGTCCGGAGGAAGGTCGAGTATTGAACCCAAATTTGGGCGGCGGCTCGCTATATGACATCGGTATATATCCTATTTTCTTATCTTATCTATTACTTGGGAAACCGGAGAAAATACTGTCCTCTTCAAAATTCTACAAGACCGGTATCGAGATACAGACATCCATGATTTTTGAATATCCTAATGCCCAAGCAGTACTTTATAGTGGACTAACTTCCGAATCCAAAATGGAAGCAGAGATTTCGGGCAGTAATGGAACTATTTTTTTATATCCTAGATGGCATGCTGCCAAAGGCTATTCACTAAAAAAAGATGGGCTTACGCAAAACTTTGATATGCCAACAGATGGGAATGGCTATACTTACGAAATAGAAGAGGTGAATACCTGCTTGCAAGAAGGGAAGTTGCAAAGCGAATTATGGACACACCAAAACAGTTTAGATCTTGCCGAACTATTGGAAACCGTACGTCTTCAAAATGGAATAACCTTTCCGTTTGAGCAATAAAGTTTAAGGCCTTTACAAGGATTTCCCCTAAAAATCACGATATTTGAAATTACCAAAAACCAAACCAAAGAAAAATGGGGATGAATAAGAATACCGTATTGGCCTGGGCCACTTTTATCATGATAATTGTAGGACTTGGATTAATTGCTCTTGGCGCTTTTAGATATGACGAGGTTGCAGGATGGGGGTTTGCCTCTGTAGGTATTGGTTTTTTTGCCATTGCTTGGGTTTTCAATGCACTCAAAGGAAGGGTCTAGTCGCCCAAAGTATCCAATAATCTAATAATCAATTTATAATGTCTGACGATAAGAAGGTCATTTTCTCAATGTCTGGGATCACTAAGACCTATAAGAATGCCAACACTCCAGTTCTAAAGAAGATATATCTAAGCTTTTTTTATGGCGCAAAAATTGGGATTTTAGGTCTTAATGGTTCAGGAAAATCTACGTTACTACGAATAATTGCAGGTGAGGACAAAAATTACCAAGGCGATGTGGTTTTTTCCCCGGGATACAACGTTGGTTATCTAGAGCAGGAACCTAAACTTGACGATGACAAGACCGTTTTGGAAGTTGTAAAGGAAGGAGCTGCAGAAACTGTAGCGATTCTTGATGAATACAACAAGATCAACGATATGTTCGGATTGCCGGAAGTTTATGAGGATGTCGATAAAATGCAGAAACTTATGGATCGCCAAGCTACCCTGCAAGATCAGATTGATGCCTCAAATGCCTGGGAGCTCGATACAAAGTTGGAAATAGCAATGGATGCCCTCAGGACACCAGAGCCCGACAAAAAAATCGCGGTTCTCTCTGGTGGGGAAAGAAGACGTGTTGCACTATGTAGGCTTTTGTTGCAAGAACCTGAGGTTTTATTGTTGGATGAACCAACAAACCACTTGGATGCAGAATCGGTACATTGGCTAGAGCATCATTTAGCGCAATATAAAGGAACGGTAATTGCCGTGACTCACGATAGATATTTCTTGGATAATGTCGCAGGTTGGATTTTAGAATTAGATCGTGGGGAAGGAATTCCTTGGAAAGGGAATTATTCCAGTTGGTTAGACCAAAAGTCAAAACGATTGGCACAGGAAAGTAAAACAGCTTCAAAACGTCAAAAAACCTTAGAACGGGAGCTGGAATGGGTCCGTCAAGGAGCTAAAGGCAGACAGACCAAACAAAAGGCGCGTTTAAAGAATTATGATAAGCTCATGAGCCAAGACCAAAAACAGCTCGATGAGAAATTGGAAATCTACATTCCCAATGGCCCACGCTTGGGAACAAACGTGATTGAAGCCAATGGTGTAAGCAAGGGCTATGATGATAAATTGCTCTATGAGGATTTAAATTTTAAACTACCACAGGCGGGAATAGTTGGAGTCATTGGGCCTAATGGTGCCGGAAAGACCACTATTTTTAGAATGATAATGGGTGAGGAAGCCCCAGATAAAGGGGAATTTATAGTTGGGGATACGGCCAAAATCGCCTATGTTGATCAAAGTCATTCAAATATTGATCCCGATAAAACAATTTGGCAAAATTTCAGTGATGAGCAGGAACTGGTCATGATGGGCGGAAGACAAGTAAATTCAAGAGCTTATTTGAGCCGTTTTAACTTTTCAGGTAGTGAACAGAATAAAAAGGTAAATATGCTTTCCGGTGGTGAAAGAAACCGATTGCACTTGGCAATGACCTTAAAGGAAGAAGGTAATGTGTTGCTTTTGGATGAACCTACCAATGACTTGGATGTTAATACATTACGAGCATTAGAAGAAGGCTTGGAAAACTTCGCGGGTTGTGCTGTGGTCATCTCTCACGACAGATGGTTCTTAGATAGGATCTGCACCCATATATTAGCTTTCGAAGGTGATTCCCAAGTCTATTTCTTTGAAGGTTCATTCTCGGATTATGAGGAGAACAAAAAGAAACGTTTGGGAGGGGATATTATCCCGAAACGTTTGAAGTATAAGAAATTGATACGATAAAAAAACTCCCATTCAATGGGAGTTCTTTGTTTGTGAACAGGGAAACACAAGCTATTGTTTTAAAGGCTTTTTGATTGTTTCTTCAATCTGGTTTTCTATTTTTAATTTGTCCCCTACAACAATCAAGGTCATATTTTCCGTCCTTATGTATTTTTTGGTCATTTCTTGCACCTTTTCCGGGGTTATTGCGTGCATATTTTTAACTTTATTTTCCAAAAAAGAATCATCCAGGTCATGGGTCTCCAAAAACACAAGTTGGCTGATAATTCCACTTGGTGAGGAATTCTGTAAAACATATATGCCAGACTCATAATTTATGATACCGTCCAATTCTTCTTGGGTTGGTGGCTCATTCTGCAATTTCCCTATCTCGTTTTTAATTTCCTGCAAAGAAGCCCCAGTATGTTCTGTGGTTACGTCCGCTCGTTCATACCAAATACCGGATTTATAATTTTCAGCAAGGATGCTTCTGGGTGAATACGTATACCCTTTATCCTCTCTAATGTTACTGGTTATCCTGGAAGCAAAAGAGCCTCCAAGAATGGAGTTTGTCACATCCATGGCAATATAATCCGGATGGGAGGGGTCTACTACGGGAAGGCCATAAAAAATGGTCGATTGCGGAGCATCTGGTCTGTCTATTATTTTAACGGTATTTGATGTTTTAGCAGTTGCAATTGCATAAGATGATTCCTCACCTGCCTTCCAATCAGACATAGAATCTGCAACAGCTTCTTTAACTGCATCCGCATCGAAGTTACCTGCCACATAAATAGCAGTTCTTTTAGCTCCAAAGTTAGCTTCATAAAAGGTCTTTATATCCGAAACGGTATAGGAATCAATGTTTTCATCACTCGGGTATACACGACCATATGGATGATCAGGGTAAATCTCTGCATAAAAATCACGGTAGCCTTGTGAACCTGGGGTAGACAATGTTACTGAGAGTTGACGTTTCATATCATTCTTTAGCCGTTCCAGCTCTTCTTCTGGCCACTTTGGATTTTTAAGAACATCAGACATTACCTTAATGGCGTTAGGAGTAAATTCATATAGTACAGAACTTGTTAAGGAGGTCATATGTAAACCAACTCCTATATTTAAATTCCCTCCCATACCTGCCATTTCATCTGCAATTTGTTGGGCAGTTTTTGTTGTACTTCCTTCTTCCAACATATCAACGAGAAGATCGGCCAACCAAACTTGGTCTTCTTTTTCATCAATGTTTCCTGTTTTTATACTAAATCGAATAGTTGCCTTGGGTAATGAGCCATATGGAATCAACACTAAAGTCAAGCCATTGTCATATTCAATCACTTCCTTATTGGGCAGCGAGAAATTTTTGGGTTCCCCTCCTTTGGGAGGTTGTTCTTTTTCCTGAGCTTGA
>JAAETN010000574.1 GCA_024228355.1 Maribacter sp.
GTATAAAGATTGAAAATGAAGAATGTGAAGTAGTCGCAATTGCCTCAAATTTATTTATGGGTCGAAGGAACAGGGAGAGAGTGGGATTTGTTCAGTTCGACTGGGGAATGACAATTTATCAGAAAGGAGGTTATGAAAAAATATTTCCAGTTTTCTGGGTAAAGACAAATGAAAAAGTTAAAACACTAATGCGCAAACTTGAAGGAGCATTTCTTGTCAATCTTCCTTCTTACATGCTTGAGGGTAATTCTGTTGAAGACCTTGCAATGAGAAATGCGCTTAAGGTGAGCAGCATATTTTCACTTGGACTTGGCCTATTTATCATATTCCATTCGTTTACTCTGTCTGTAGTGGAAAGAGTAAGGGAAATTGGCCTAATGCATGCTATTGGCTTGACAAAAAGGTACATAAGCATTGTATTATTAACAGAAGCGTTAATAATAGGTGTAATAGGCGCAATCTGTGGTGTTCTTTCAGGCCTAGTTCTTGCAAAGATCATGGCACATTTTGGCATATCCACAGTTGGCTTTGCA
>JAAETN010000575.1 GCA_024228355.1 Maribacter sp.
CTTGTTTTCTTATTAAAAAATGTCAATAGCATCCCAATGGTCAATAAGGCATAGCCCAAGTAGGATATCCACGTACCCCAAAAATCATTATTAACACTCAAATAAGTTCCCTTTTCATCTTTATCAAAAGAGGATTGAAAAAAACGGTACCCCCCATAATCCAAGATATTGTTCATGAAAATGCGATAGTCCATTTTCACATTTTTGGCCGCATCGACCAAAGTCACCTCGCTTGCATAGGAAGCTGCACTATTGGTACCTGGATACTTCTCCATAATAAACTTATTCAGTTTAATATGAAAGGGAACTGTGAGCTCCTTGGCTCCATAAGAAACCGCCAAATCAAGGTCGTCGAAATGCAAAGGCTGTGGTCTTCCTTCTACTCCCCTGCTTCCATAAACATAGGCTTCTTTCTTATTGCCGTTCACAGAAATATCCAATATTAGTGCTGTTAAGCTTTCATTGCGCACCTTTGAATCTTCCGATTCAATATGTACTTTTCCATTCTTTTTAAAATCCGAAAGAACAAAATTGTTACTACCATCAGAATATAAAGACCTTAATTTTAAGGGTTTATACGTACTTGAAGGAATTAATGTATCTCGCTTTTGGGTGGCCATGACCATTTGGGTCAGGGTCTTAGTGGTATTGAAAAGCAACGAATCGTTCCTGAATACTATATTAATTGCATCTGGTAGTTGTGCATTTTTAAAATTATAAACGACATTCCTGATCCGCTTTGTCTGCCCTTCACTTATAAAATATTCTTCCCTACCATTGGCCCCAGGCACGACAATTTGCAGGGTGGCCCGACCATCTATACTTTCGGTCAGCACCTGTTTCGGATTGGGAATGAACTCTTTAACGGTAACGGTAATTAAATCACCATCAACCAAGTATTCTTCGTGCCAGGAGTTGTTTCCTAAGGAGGCGAAAAGCACGGGTTCATCAAAATCAAAGGTTTCATTATTCTTAGTTACCTTGAATTTCAGGAAGGCATTTGATGATAAAAAGTTATTTGAGGTACCGTTTTCGCGAATATGCATTATACCCTCAAATCCATAATATCTGGTAACTCCAGCACCAATCAGGATGATAATAATAGCGCCATGAAAAAGAAGCAATGGCCACTTCCTTTGGGGGATCATTCTGAACTTGAAAATATTGACGATGATTGTTATTCCGAACAAAATTAGAAGCAGCTCAAACCACCATGACTTGTAGATTACTTTTTGTGCTGCAGAAGTGCCGAAATCATTCTCGATAAACGTAGCAGTACCAATGGCCACCGCAAAGAGCAATAAATAGAGTCCTGCGGCTCGGGTATTGAATAAAGGCTTGGAAAATTTTAGGAATTTAGCAAGTATGTTCTTCATTGTAAAGTGATGCGGGTATATCAAATTTAAGAGAAATAATTTAAAATTGGTGTACCCACACTCTTTACACAACATGACATAGCACCAATACTGCAATTTCAATTGGTAATATGACTAAGATATATGGGCAGCTTTAGACCGAACAGCTGGCTCCGCCTTCCTTAGCACCTAATTTCACTAATATCTTCTCTAGCATACACCATTTGGTAAATGCGGATTGAAACATATTGGCACCAATGAAAAGGGTAAACCACAACCAATTGATATTTACATACATGGCCAGTATGGCACTAAGCACAATAAAACACCCTACGATAATCCTAAAATATTTATTCAACATTTGACTTAATTTTAATTATTTTTTAAATACTTTTTTCAATAGGAACCACAACGGCCTTAATCGGATTGTTGGTTTCCAATTTCGTATTGAAATTCTTGATATGTTCAAATAGAACATCTATTTTTTCATCATTGGTAAAAGAGAAGAAAAGACTGGATTCCACGCCCCCTTTTACATTGGGAAACCAGCTCGATTTCATCAATAATGAGGCCGGCGTTTTATACCCATCAATATCAGAACCACTAAAGCTCTCGATCTTGGCTTTTTTAAAAAGATCTATGACTTGTTTTTCATATTGTTCTACAACAGTAACCAATAACAGCTTCATCTATTCTTATTTATAGTTTTTACGTTCTATCATATAATACACCAAAGGCACAACCAAAAGGGTCAATACTGTTGAAACAATGGTCCCTCCCATGAGCGATATGGCCAATCCTTGGAAAATTGGATCAAAAAGAATTACAAAAGCCCCAATGACAACAGTTCCGGCTGTCAATAAAATAGGAGTTGTACGTACGGCTCCTGCCTCTATCACCGCTTGTTTAATGGGTACTCCTTCCTCTAATCGCAAATTCACAAAGTCGATCAATAAGACCGAGTTACGGACCATGATACCGGCCAAGGCAATCATTCCGATAAAAGAAGTTGCGGTAAAGAATGCCCCCAACAACCAATGACCCAAAACAATCCCCACCATTGAGAGGGGTATAGCAACCATCATAACTATAGGAGCCTTGAAATTCTGGAACCAGCCAACGATTAATATGTAAATAATCACTATTACGCCAAGAAAAGCTATTCCCAAATCTCGGAACACTTCCAATGTAATCTGCCATTCACCATCCCATTTTACCGTATAATCATCCTCAAAATCGGGCTGTTTTATATACAATTCATCAACGGAATATCCCTCAGGTAGATCAAGCCCTTTTAATTTATCGGACATTCCCAAAATAGCATACACCGGACTTTCGAGCTCTCCAGCCATATCAGCCATCACATAAACCACACGTTTTTGGTTTTTACGATATATGCTTTTAGCCCTAGTGGTCTGCTGCATATCTACCAAATCGCCTATGGTTATCATATTTCCGTATTGCGATTTGATCTTTAATTGTGAAATATCCCTTATCGTAGATTTCTCCTTTTCGTCCAAGGCCAAAATCAATCCCACTTGGGTTGTGGCATCTTCGTCATACAAGTTTGTTACTGCCCGCTCAGATAAAGCCATATTTATGGTATGCGAAATTTGTTGGGGTACAATACCGTATAACATTGCTTTTTCCTTGTCAATGATAAACTCATACTCAATCTGGTCGGCTTCCACCATCCAATCAACATCAACAACATCATCGGTATTCTTTAAGATATCCTGAACCTGATTCGCAATATTAATTTGCTCGTCATAATCAGGACCATATATTTCGCCTACAATCGTTGACAGCACTGGAGGTCCAGGCGGTACCTCAACAATTTTTATATTGGCATTGAATTTAGCCCCAATACGTTGTATCCCTGGACGCAAAAGACTGGCTATTTCATGACTCTGTTCACTACGTTCGCCTTTATCAACAAGGTTAACTTGAATATCGGCCATATTACTACCACCGCGTAAATCGTAATGACGTACCAATCCGTTGAACGTTATCGGTGCGGAAGTACCAACATAGGACTGGTAGTTCACCACCTCTGGACGTATTGCCAAAAACTGTGCAATTTCTTTGGTCACAACACCAGTCCTTTCCAAGGTTGTACCCTCA
>JAAETN010000576.1 GCA_024228355.1 Maribacter sp.
ATGGTGGCGAGAGGTAATACTACTCAGCTTGGCCCTTAACAATCCCTCAATTATTGAAGCGTTTATGAAGGAGCTGATTCCAACAGAAAAATTCTTGAGTGAGATCAGTATTGTTGAAGATGCGGTTCAAGACTCTATTGAAAAGCCAACGGGTCCTTTCATTGATGCGGTTAGTAATGAAAAGTTACAACCTGAAGCAAAATATAACGCGATAAGGATAATGAGGAGCATAAGCGGAGATAAGGTTATACAGGCACTGAAGAACACTACAGAGAGTGGTGACAGAAAGCTTGCTCTCACCGCTTATGAGGCCCTCAACTCCTTAAATGAAGCCGAAGGTGTCATTAAGCCGGTTGAAGAGTTACCAACCACATACGAAAACCGCACAGACAATTCTAAAATGGTTCTTATCCCTGCTGGAACATTTCTCTTTGGCAGCAGAGATGATGACAAAATGGCAAATAGTAATGAAAAACCACAGAGAACAATTGATCTTCCAGCGTTTTATATGGATGTTAACCCTGTCACAAATGATCAATTCTGTAAATTTTTGAACAGTGAATCACCTGATAAACAGAGCTTGGAAAAATGGATTAATTTAGAAGGTAGCTATGAAAAAGAAAAATGCAGGATAATAAGAAAAAGAAGGACATTCAACGTGGAAAAAGGATACGAAAGCAATCCTATTATCTATGTTACATGGTACGGTGCGGCTGCATACGCAAAATGGGCGGGTAAAAAACTCCCTACAGAACAGGAATGGGAAAAAGCTGCCAGAAGCACAGATGGTAGAATATATCCCTGGGGTAACAAATTTAATAAAAAGTTCTGCAATTCAGATGAAAGCGAAATTGGCAAGACATCAGAAATTGGCAAATTCCCAGAAGGTAAAAGTTTTTATGGTTGCCATGATATGGCAGGAAACGTATGGGAATGGACCAATAGCAACTATGATAACAAGAAAGATACATTTGTTTTGCGCGGCGGCTCGTGGCTCTACGGTAGTGGCAGATGCCGGTGCGCGTTTCGCTTCGTCAACGATCCGATTCTCCGGAACCACTTCATTGGTTTTCGTTGTGCCAGGACTCTTATACTTTAAGCTATTACCCTTTTACTCTTTGTTTTTTATCTTTTTTTACTTTTTTTTGTTTTACCGCCGAAGGCGGTCGGATTCAAAATTTGAAAAATTATGGAGTACGGTAACCATGTTACCGTATTTTTTAATAGCATCGACATCCGCCAAATAAACTGGCGGACAGGCGGTCGTTGCAATCC
>JAAETN010000577.1 GCA_024228355.1 Maribacter sp.
CCGTAAAAACCTCGACATCTCTCTTTGACACTTTCTATTTATTTACTATATAGAAGCCCCAACCATCGGGCTTGTTCAACAATGTGATAGGTCGCGGCAAGCGCGACATATCCTTATTCGTTAGGTTTAATTCATGTGAAAAGTTTAGGGTTACGAAACTTTGTGCATACATGTGTTTGAACAGCATCGGGCTTTCCCCAAATTTCATTTAATAAAAATCTATTTTCAAAAATAGTAATACTTAAGCCTTCGGCTGTTTGCTCACCTTTATTTTCGGGAGCAATTATGACTGCGAGCGCCATTGCAGCTATGTAACCTGAAGGTAAGTTCCAGTTGTCTCGATGAATCTGAATTTTTCCATCATTATTAAAAGAAAGTCGTTGATCCAATTCTCCTTCATGCGCTATAGGTGTGCGACCGAACTTATAGAGTATATTTTCTAAAGGAATTCCATCGAAACTGCAGTCTTTGAATACACTCCCCCCACCAGCTGTGATAAGCACTTCTTCATCCTTTAGGAAGCTTTTAATTCTTTTGCCAACCCCATCTTTATGGCGACGCTTCTTAGCTGTTTTATCAATGGCTGGAAAAAGGTTAACAAGTGCTCCTTCATAATCATTTAACTGAAGTCTCTCAATACAATGCTGTATTCGACGACTTATTCCTGTGGGATTGCTCATATTAAAACCTAACACCTAAGCATTTATACCCCGTGCGGAGCATGGGATATAAATGTCTGTTGGACTGAGCCGGGACGGCTGGCACAGTCTATATAAAGGGGATTGTATTACGGTGATGCAGTTTTTGCTGCGCCAATGATAGTGTTGA
>JAAETN010000578.1 GCA_024228355.1 Maribacter sp.
AAATCCATTATAGGCACCTACAATTCCGGCATATCTGCCAAAGGCCACCAATCGTATTTCTTTTTCATTGGTAATGACCTCATGGTCGTATAATTCAATATTTTTCTTGAGAATGGCCTTTAACAATTTTCTGTTATAAGGTTGTTTTTTAATGGTATGGGAAAAGAAAAAATATTTTTTATTGGGAATCAGATTTTTATTAGGAACTTCCTTAACGCCAAGTAGCACATCGCAATCTTTCATTTTTGATGCGACCTTAATTCCGGCTTCCTTATACTCTTCATTGGTAAATACGCGTATTGAGGAGGGTTCTACGATTATTTCGGCATTATCGTAGGTAGAAAGGACTTTTTGGCAGGCTTCTGGGGATAGTACTACGCGCCTATCTGGTGGGTTTTTACGTTCTCTAATGATTCCGAATCGCATAAATTTTATTTGGTATAAATTTTGCCCTAAAATAGGTGGAATTGCAAGGGTACGCAAACTCCATCTCCAATATATTTATGAAGGATGTGGATTTTTGTTAGCTTTGCAGTCCTTTTGGAAAGATGTTCTTTGAAAATACAATGAGAGAATATGGCCCTGACGCTCATAAGCTTTGGTCAGGACATTATTGGATCACGAGAATCGAAGATTCATAGATTATGATTTTGATAAGGCCCTGACGCGAACATAGTTCGGTCAGGACATAATTCGATCACGAGAATCGAAGATTCATAGATTATGATTTTGATAAGGCCCTGACGCGAACATAGTTCGGTCAGGACATAATTCGATCACGAGAATCGAAGATTCA
>JAAETN010000579.1 GCA_024228355.1 Maribacter sp.
AGAGCGAGGCAACAATTCGATATACGCTTGATGGCAGTGAACCAAATAGTTCATCTCAAATATATAAGAAGCCACTTATTGTTACAAACAGCACAATAATTGTTGCAAGGGCATACTTAGATGGTTATAAGTCAAGCATGATTTCCAAAATGAGTTATGATTTCATTGATCCAGATAAGAACGGAATTAATTGGAATTATTATGAAGGAAGTTTTACAGTGCTTCCTGACTTAGAAAAATTGCAATCAGTTAAAAGTGGAGAGGTATTCCAGTTTGGATTGAATGAAATCGAACTTCCAAAATATAATTTTGGATTGACATTTAATTCGTTCATCAAAATAGAAATAGATGGTGAATATGAATTCTCAATCTCCTCTAATGATGGAAGTAAATTATATGTGAATAATAAACTAATTGTAGATAATGATGGAGAGCATGGACCAAGACAGTTAAGTGGTTCTATCTATCTTTACAAGGGAATGCATCCAATTAGTGCTGAATATTTTCAAAGTGGAGGAAGCAAAACTCTACTAGTCTTTTATAAGTCTGACAAAATTCCCTTTCAGGTTATTCCTGGTTCAGTACTGTTCAAAAGTAAAGAATAATAATTTTAGAGGTTAAAAATGAGTTCAATTCAATTTCTTAGCAAAACAATTTCGTTAAAACTATTTGTGCTATTTCTTTTACTTCAATTAATAGTTGGTTGTCAAATGTCACCAGATCCAGCGAAAAATATTTCCCTAAACCCACTCTTTACTGATAACATGGTATTACAACAAAAACAAGATATTCCAATCTGGGGAACAGCAGAACCAGGAGGTGAAGTCATTGTTGAATTGGCTGACCAGCATCAAAGTGTTATTGTTGATACAAGTGGTAAATGGTCTATTAAGTTTGCTCCTGTTGCTGCTGGTGGTCCTTATGAACTTGTAATTAAAGGTGAAGAGACTCGAAAAATTAAAAATGTAATGATTGGTGAAGTTTGGATATGTTCTGGTCAATCTAATATGGAAATGGCAGTTGATGTGATTGGAAGCAAAATAGATAACTCAAAAGAAGAAGTTGCAAATGCTAAGTATCCAAATATTAGATTGCTTATGGTGGATAAAGTTATGGCTGATAAACCAAAAGATAGTTTTAATAGTGAAGGATGGAAGGAGTGTTCTCCAGAAACAGTTCCAGGATTTTCGGCTGTGGCATATTTGTTCGGACGGCGACTTCATAAAGAATTAGATGTACCAATTGGGCTAATAGAAACAGCATGGGGAGGTACAGTTGTTGAAACGTGGGCAAGTGCCAAATCATTAAAAAATATTAATGAATATGTCGAGGCAATTGATGGGCTAACATTGAGTTCAGAGGAAGTAAAGGATGTTTCAAATAGTTTTAATAAAACACAAAGAGATTGGATTAATCATGTAAATGGAAAACTTTCGGATGCAGGAATTGTGGGTCGTAAATATAAATCATATGGCTACAACACAGAAAATTGGAAAACATTAGAAGTTCCTAAACTATGGGAACAGCAAAATATTATTTTTGATGGTGTTATGTGGGTGAAAAGAAGTATCACTATTCCAAAAGGATGGCAAGGGGAAGATTTAACTCTAAATCTTGGAATGATAAATGATTATGATATCACATGGTTTAATGGTGAATTAGTTGGAAGCAGACCAAGTGTTGGAATGTTTAGAAATTATACAATTCCAAAAGAGCTTGTCAAAGTTGGTGAAAATGAAATTACTGTTCTTATTCTGGACATTGGAAATAACGGAGGAATTTATGGTGACCCAGAGAATATCTCAATTAGTAATTTGGAAGGTTCATCAATTTCGTTAGTAGGAAAATGGAACTATAAAAAGGATAACTTTGATCAAACAATTATTACACACCCACCTGGCTGGCCGGTAGCACAAAATAGACCAACAGTTTTATATAATGGAATGATTAATCCATTGTTACCATACGGAATGCGTGGAGCTATTTGGTATCAGGGAGAGGGAAACGGCGATCGTGGAATACAATATCGCAAATTATTTAAAGCTCTTATAACTGGTTGGAGAGAAGTTTGGGGGCAAGGGGATTTCCCTTTCCTATTTGTGCAACTTGCTAACTTTATGCCCAGCAAAAGTGAACCCACAGATGAACCTTGGGCATATTTGAGAGAGGCTCAAACAATGGCTCTGGATTTACCTAACACAGGAATGGCTGTAACAATTGATATTGGTGATGCTGAAGATATTCATCCAACAAACAAACAAGATGTTGGCAAGCGTTTAGCCTTAAATGCATTAGCAGAAGTTTATGGAAAAGATATTCCATACTCTGGTCCAATGTATAAATCAATGAAAACTGATGGTAACAAATTACGAATTCAATTTGCTCATACTAATGGTGGATTAAAAATAAAGGGAAGTAAACAACTAAAAGGATTTGCAATTGTTGGAGCAGACAAAAAATTTGTTTGGGCAAAAGCAAAAATAGATGGTGATGATGTTGTAGTTTGGAATTCCAAAGTTAAAAACCCAGTTGCTGTTAGATATGCTTGGGCTAATAATCCAATCTGTAATTTATACAATGGTGCTGAACTTCCAGCTTCACCATTTCGTACAGATGATTGGTAGTGAAAAAGAATATTAAAATAAAAATATTCTATAATAACGTAGTAAAAGAATTATAAAAAATGTCATTTCGAACATGTTCTTTGTGAGAAATCTAAAAGTACTTTGATAGTGTTAAGATTTCTTATTCGCTAATAAACATGATCATTTCGAATTTACAAATGAACTAAAATAATAACCAAAAGAGAATTAGTTATGAAAAAAAATACTGTGTTAAGAAAAGTTGCCAATTCATTTGTAGTTATTCCTTTAATCTTCTTATTTATAATAACAGGGTGTCAAAATCCAGCTAAGGATATTTCATTGCTTCCGTTATTCACTGATAACATGGTGCTACAACAGAAACAAGATATTCCGATTTGGGGAACAGCTGAACCTGGTGGTGAAGTTATTATAAAATTTAATGGACAAGAGAAAGAAGCAATTGTTGGCGATGATGGAAATTGGAAAGTAACTCTATCGCCAGTTCCAGCAGGCGGTCCTTTTGAATTAGTTGTAAGTGGAGATGAAATTCGTACAATAAAAAATGTGATGGTTGGCGAAGTATGGGTTTGTTCTGGTCAATCAAATATGGAAATGCCAGTTCATGAAGGTTGGGGAAAGGTTGATAATTATGAAGAAGAAGTTGTAAATGCCAATTATCCAAATATTAGATTGTTTACAGTTGAGAAGGCGATGGCTAACAATGAGCATGATAATTTTAAAAGTGATGGATGGAAAGGATGTTCTCCTGAAACTGTTCCTGGATTCTCGGCAGTTGCTTACTTTTATGGTCGCCACCTACATAACAATTTAGATATTCCCATTGGACTAATCCAAACTGCTTGGGGCGGAACTATTGTTGAAGCGTGGACAAGTGCTGCATCGATGAAAAGAATTCCAGAGTTTGTAGAAAAGGTGAAATATATTGAATCTGATACAACTACAAATGAAGAAAAATTAGCTGCAGGAAAAAAGAATAAAGAAGAATGGCCGGATAAAATTGAAAAACTATTGATTGATAAAGGAACTCAAAATCATGGTTATCAAAAGAATGGTTTTAATACAGGTGATTGGAAAACTATGAAGCTTCCAAAATTGTGGGAAGAACTTGAAATATATGTTGATGGAGTAGTTTGGTTTAGTAAAGAGATAAATGTTCCTAAATCTTGGCAAGGTGAAGACCTCACTCTTTCTTTAGGAAAAATAAATGATTACGATATTACATGGTTCAATGGCAAAAGAGTTGGAAGAGGTATTGATGTTATTGATTCTCGTAATTATAAAATTTCCAGCTCCCTTGTAAAGATTGGAGTAAATAGAATTGTTGTACAAGTATTGGATATTGGAAATGTTGGTGGAATGTATGGACCTGCAAAAGATATGAAATTAGCATTTAAGGGTAAGTCTATTTCTTTAGCTGGAAATTGGAAATACAAAATTGATCCAATTGAAATAAAAGCGAAAGCGATGCCAAAAAAAATGGATGAAAATACTGGACCTAATCGTCCAACCGTATTATATAATGCAATGATAAAACCACTTTTACCATATGGTATAAAGGGAGCTATCTGGTATCAAGGTGAATCCAATGCCGGAAGAGCATATCAATATAGAAATTTATTCAGTACCATGATAAAAGATTGGCGTAATGTTTGGGGTCAAGGCGACTTCCCATTTATATTTGTGCAACTTGCAAACTTCATGAAAGTTGAACCACAGCCAAGGGAAGATGCATGGGCAGAACTTCGTGAGGCTCAAACTATGGCTTTAGAATTACCAAACACAGGTATGGCTGTAACGATAGATATCGGGGATGCTCTTGACATTCATCCAACAAACAAACAAGACGTTGGTAAAAGGTTAGCTTTAAACGCATTAGCAAAAGTTTACGAAAAGGATATCCCATATTCTGGACCGTTGTATAAATCAATGAAAGTTGAGGGAAATAAAATTCGACTTAAGTTTAGCAACGCTAATGCTGGCTTGAAAATAAAGGGAAGTAAAAAAATAAAAGGATTCGCAATTGCCGGAAAAAATAAAAAATTCGTCTGGGCAAAAGCAAAAATTGAAGGTGATGAAGTTGTTGTCTCAAATTCTAAAATTAAAAATCCAGTAGCTGTGAGATATGCATGGGCAGCTAATCCAACGTGCAATTTATATAATGGAGCAGATTTGCCAGCATCACCATTCAGAACAGATGATTGGAAAGGTATAACATTCGGTAAAAAATAAAATGAATATTGTAATAGTTGCTAATATATTATTCCATCTATCTAGAAAAATATATGTCAACTAGAATTGTAAAAGTGAGGAGTAATACAATACAATTCAATATAAATTATAATTCAATATAGGTTATTATGAAACAGATCTATATCTACATGCTAGTTGTCCTAATTATTTTTTCTTACAGTATAGAACTGTTGTCATCAGATCTTACTTCAATATATCCGGCTCCTGCTGGAGAGATTCTGTACGAAGGATATACTGTCCGGATCAATGGTCAGGAAACACCCGTTTACAGTGCTCGAGTTTCTGCTTTCCCTCTTAATCAGAGGTGGCCTGGATACCAGCGAGCAAAGTATCAAACAGAGTTTGCAAGTTTCTGTTCGTGGGATATGAATGGACCTTTAACAGTTGAGGTAATTCCTCATCATGTCGATATAATCAATCAAGTTGTAGTTCGACCCCAATCTAATAGAATTGTCCCAAAGATTGATAAAGGTACAATTGTTTTTTCTATGAATGAGCCTTTACAAATTACAGTTGAAGTGAATGGAATGCATCATGCTCTGCATCTCTTCGGAAATCCAATGGAAGAATCCAGGCCTGATCCTAATGATCCGAATGTTCTATATTTCGCTCCAGGTGTGTATGATATTGGCAAAGTGGATTTGATAGCAAATCAAACGGTCTATATTGGTGGTGGTGCTGTGGTTTACGGTGCTTTCGAAGCAAGGGACGTTCCTAATCTAACCATTAGAGGACGGGGAATTTTGGATGGCAGCCTCATCATTCGACCAGATATAAATGTTTCAAAAGCTCCTAATGTTCCTTTTGGTTTGATGGCTCTCTACGTCTGTCACAATGCCAAAATTGAGGGAATTACATTCCGTGATGCCAATTTGTATGTTATTATGCCTGTTGCATGTAACAACATGTCAATTACCAATATCAAAGAAATAGGGATGTGGCGTTACAATACAGATGGTATCCATTTGAAAAATTGTCAGGACATGACAATTGATAAATGTTTTCTACGCAATTTTGATGATGGTCTTGTTGTCAATGGATATCAATGGCACCGAGGTTATTATTGTGGAGAATTACCAACTAGGAATATCACTACAACGCATTGTGTGATTTGGAATGACTGGAATGCATCTCTTAGGGTTGGAGTGGTATGTGACACACTACTCATAGAGAATATTGTATTCCGTGACTGCGATATTATTCATGCTTCCAGAATTGCCCTTAACCTTGGAAACCATGGTCGTGCAATAATTAGGGATATTCTTTTTGAAGATATTCGTATAGAGATGGATGCTGGATCATCAGAGAATCAATACCAGTTTCGCAAGAACCAGGTATATTCTTATTCAAATAAAACGCATGTACCTCAACT
>JAAETN010000580.1 GCA_024228355.1 Maribacter sp.
AATTAAAGGGTGAATCCATGCGTAAAATCATGAGTAATTTTTAAGGATGATATAACCATCACCGAATGATATTATCCAGGACATGCGTTATGAAGTTAAAGTGATCAACTAAAACCAGAATCGCTGATCATACTCACCAGAATACCCTGGAGATAAAAAAATGGACGAAAAGGCAATAATTATTGGAGTGCACGGGTTACTAAACAAGCCGGAAAAAACAATTCTACAGAATTGGTGGCGCGATGCTATCGTAGAGGGAATTTCCCGGAATTTTAATCGGGCTGAAGTTATTAGTTTTGAACTAGCATATTGGGCAGATGTTAGAAATGCAAAACCGATTGATTATGATGACTTAGATGAGCGCTATCAAAAGGCAAACGGTAGCGAACCACTAGAGAGATACGATGACAAGTTGATGGATGGTGTACGGGCAAATATGCAGAAGTGGGGAGGCAAAATACTAGATAAGGAAAAGGATTTATTTGGATTGGGCAAGAATGTTGAAAAGCTTTTGGGAGTTACAGTTGAAGATCTTGCTGAATACTATGATCAAGAAAGTGTTCGACTTGCAATACGCTCAAAATTAATCAAAGTTATAGAAAAATATACTGGTTATAAAATAATCCTGGTGGGTCATTCCATGGGATCGATAGTTAGCTATGACGTATTAAGGTTAAAAGAAGAAACCGAATCATTCAATATTGAACATTTCATTACCATAGGCTCGCCTCTTGGCCTTCCTTTGGTATCTAAAAAAATTCGCGAAGAATTCGGAGCCACCAGGACCCCTGGCAACGTAAGACACTGGACAAATATTGCTGATCCTGAAGACAAAGTCGCGCTAGATTTCAATTTGGCAGATGAATTTGACGATCTTGACCGTATCAAAGTCAAAGATACCTTGGCGCACAATGAGTATGAAAACCATGAAGGGAAAAAGAATTGTCACAAGAGCTATGGCTATCTTCGAGCTCCCGAGTTTACAGATATCCTGGTAAATTCAGGAATTTTTTAATCCCAAATTATCGGAAATAATTTAGACAGGCTGTTGAAGAACACCTAAAAAATATCGATGCTGTCCTTGTGAAAGCTAATAATACTAAAGTCGAAGGTATCGACCCAATATTGAGTACAACGCGACATGGCCAGGTGAAGAATTAGTTGAATGATCGAATCGATAATAAAAGGAGGATTTTGGTTTGGAAATAATATCAAGAAAACTTGTCTACGGTGGAAGCAAAACGAATAAGCCAGATAAAATAGTCGTTCATTCTATGGGTGAAAATATTAAGAATAACGATATTACCTACAATGCATTTGAGTGGTTGAAATTTTTGAAACTATCAGCCCACGCTTTAGTTACTCCCAATGGTGACATCATTCGATGTAGAGATGATGAGCAACGTGCGTGGCATGCCAAGGGGAATAATACCAATTCCCTGGGTGTTGAGTTTCTGGTGCCCGGTATTCATGATTATGGAACCTTTTTAGAAATGATAAAAACTGATTGGGTCAGTAAGGAGCAATATCAAGCAGGGGTTGAGCTGCTAAAACAATGGATTGAAAAATATGATATAGAAAATGTATTTAGACACAGAGACTTATCTCCTGGTCGGAAAGTGGACCCAGGAGATGGTTTTAAATGGGATTGGTTTATGGACCAAATTAACACATCTAGTAACCCGGTATGAATTTAAATGGTAGGTGAATCACCCCGGGAATTCCGGAGGCTGTTTTGTGTGAGTCATGCTGCTTCGGATGACTCTCCGAGTTGCTGGTAATACATCAGCTCGTATTCTGCAGGTGGAATATTTCCAATTGACTGTGAACCCTATGCTGCCAATTGATTAAAAGTCCATGAATCCATTTTGCTGAGTTCTCGGTATCCGGGATTAAAATTCGGTATAAATGATCACCGACGAACTTCCAGAACCCAAAAATAGAAAAACCCCA
>JAAETN010000581.1 GCA_024228355.1 Maribacter sp.
GAGTTGGAGCAGATCCAAAAGAGTATAGATTCTCAAAAAATATTCTTTTTGTTTGGGCTGGGGTTCATGCTAGTGAGGGCGATAATATGCCAATTTCTTTTGCAAAGGGCAAAAAATATATTGAGGGATGTTACTTACAATTGCATGCAGCAACAAATGAAGGTGGTGATCCAGATGTATACAGTGTCGTTTAATATTCCATCTTATAACCAGCGCAGGCAGTCGGATATTTTTTCCGCTCGTTCCTCGCTCCAAAAATGCCGCTGCTGCGAGCGTTAGTATTCTGGATGAATATTGAGGATCGAAAAAAATTGTTAGAAGTAGGAACGCCCGACACTTGTATGGCGGGAAATATGAGCCTCTAGTTCACCTTGGTATGTTTCTGTTTATTGTTGCCTGGTTCTATTTGGTGTATAGCGAATCCCCGACTGGAAAAATGAATGGTCCTTTTAGTGCGCTATTTATTTTTGTCACTTTGCCTTCATGCTTTAGTTATTTTTGGGTTGCGCGAGTTAGAAAAATTTCAAACTTCAATGTAGAACAATTTCAAAAATTGAAAAAGGAGCTTATGTGTGCCTCAAGTCATGTAAAAAGCAGAGGAAAGTATTTTGTTGAATACATGATGGTAGATAATGTGCATATAACTGTTTTCGTTTACGAAAATTGCTTATATGCTTCAGCATTTAAATATGGGCCTCGTAGGCCGTGGTGATATTATGTGCCTATCTTCACTGGCGAGCATGAAGTTGATAATATCCAACAACAGGCAAGTAAATACTAACAAAGCAATGTTACTGAACGCCAACTGCTGGGCCAAAACCTGCCCATCATTTGCCTTCAGCAAACTACGGCGATAAATATATACTTAGAGAGCACACGAAATGTCACAGAATATATCAATTATTGCTGTTAGAAAAACAGGCTTAAGAATTACTGATCTTGCAACATATCTAAGTTTAGAAGACGTTACTGAGGAAACCTCATTTGAAAACGCCACTTCTCATATGTTCGAGGATACTGCATTTTCAGAGGTTGGCGATTGGATAATCGGCATTGATGGAGAGTTTTGGCAACGCAAAGGCGGCATCATAAATACACTTGCTGAGCTGGGAGCAGGATCCGAAGCAATTTACGTAATAAGTCAAGGCACATCAAGTCAATATATGTATGAACATCAAAAAAATGGCATAGTTTTGAGAAGGTTATACATTTCCGAATGTGAAGTAGTAAAAGAAGCCGGTGACAAGACTAGTTTTGAATTAGCGATCGATGATGGGGATAATATGATGCTAAGTGATGGTGAAGATTACGTTTTTAGCATTTTGCAAAATGCTGGGATATCAACGATTGATTGTATGCAATTAAAGTTCAAGATATTTAGACCAAACTTGCAACAAAATAAAATTGCA
>JAAETN010000582.1 GCA_024228355.1 Maribacter sp.
AAATTGATTTGTTTTGTTGTGACCAATGATTTATATTGTAATATTATGGTGAATAGTGGTTATTATGTATTTATTAACCAATAAATAACCAATAGTATGCCAGCGGATACAACGACCTACAAAGACTATACAGAATGAATTGAGGCAATCACCCGACAAGCTGAGGAAACCCATAATATTACGACCACCCTTTCCCTCTCCTTCGCAATGAGTGGACCAAGAGGAGATTTTCCTCAACTTAACAGTCTCTAAGCCGACATTTTTTTACTTTTTTCGAATGGAAATTGTCACCTTGTAGACTAAACTGCCTTACTACACCTTCGGTGTATTAAAGAAAGTTGATAGCAAAGCGGTGGAATAATATATACTTCTTTCCTTTCTGAACGCCAGCCTGCCATTCGTCGGGCAGGCTGCACAATGTGTTTGGGTAAATCGTGGATAATGAAAGATGCGAATATTTTTAACCTTCAGAAAAGAGGTCATTCTCTGAGCATAATTGAATCCCGGAAGTGCTCCCCGTTTGGCCAGGTCATCCGGGTGGGCAATTTAGCAATTTATTGGAATTCTATTGTTTAAGCTAACTTC
>JAAETN010000583.1 GCA_024228355.1 Maribacter sp.
AATCGATTACTACTGCATTTTTCCCAGTAATCCTCTGCATTTTTAAAACCATGAAGCGGCGCTGTGTATCTGTCGTCATAAGTTTTGAAATCTTTTATTAAATGAAAGTCGTCATCATTTATCTGGCCTGGCATTGTTTCCATTTTGGCCCTGATCTTTTGATGAAGGGTTGTCAAAAACCGTCTCATAAATATTTTATTTTTGAATTTGGCAAGTTCATTAGTACTTGCTTTCAAATCGCAAGGAACTGAAAACACAACCGATCTTTCAATCTTATTGTCAATCTGATCATTTTTTTGACCAAGATAAAGTAGTGTTAAATTACCGCCCATACTAAAACCCATTAAAACAATTTTTTGGTAGGAATTATTTTTTAATGTATGCTGTATTACATATTCTAAATCATCGATGGTACCGCTATTGTAAAAACGTAGTTGTCGATTTATCTCTCCTGAACAGGACCTGTAATTCCACGCCAGAGTGTCCCAACCGTTTCGGTTAAGCATCTTAACCATTCCGACTACATAATTACTATTCGAACTGCCCTCTAAACCATGGGAAATAATTGCTAACCTATTGCTGCCTGTTCTCGACCAGTCAATATCGAGAAAATCGTCATCC
>JAAETN010000584.1 GCA_024228355.1 Maribacter sp.
CAGTACGAAGGCGCAGCCAAAAATCGGCGATGTTGCTATAAAGAAATCAAAGAGAAATGGGACTTTAGGTCTGTCGTATTGTATATTACTATTTTCAAGCTTAAAAATATTCAACTCTTTTATTGTTGTGCCAGTAATCAGGCATAGAAAGGCATGGCTGAGTCCGTGTATTATTGCGCCTGGAAAAAGAAACAGCTTAACAAGCTTTAAGTTCAGGTACTTGGTCCATATTTTTTCTATACCGAAGCTTGTGAATACTATTACAATAAACGCAAAAGCAAAGGCCAGGTATACAGTCTCTGGATGCCCGGTGTTGCGAAAGTAAAGTTTGTATATTACGAAAAAAAAAAGAATAGTCATTGTGTTTTCGCGGATCCTTAATTGAATATAAAAGTATAATAATGAAATTCAGCCTACCAAACCTATTTTAAAATGCCAATTATATAATACACATTTGGAAATTACTTGATTTCGCTTATAACAGATTTTCTATTATCTTTTTTGCGGGATTGAAGTTGTTTAATTGACTCAATCCAAGGTTCTCTATTGCTGCTTCAATAAGGACCTCTTCAGGACCATCACCAACATACTGTGCTCCGGTTGTTACCAGGGCATCTTTTGGGACAAGTCCAATTACCTCACTACCTGTAGCTTCTACACCAAATTCCCTGGCTTGTGCCTTTATGGTTTCAAATACCTTGTGTATAGAAGTCTCTTTATAATTGG
>JAAETN010000585.1 GCA_024228355.1 Maribacter sp.
AATTACTCATAATTAAACAAAAATACTTTAATAGAAAATAAAAATATTCAAAAAATCGATATCGGAAAAAATCAAAAATTGTGAAAGGAAAATAAATTATTTAATATTTACAATCGTCAAATGGAAACAAAATTCTGAAAATGGAGTCAAAATAAACATCAAAACCAAAGCCAAAATAAACATTAAAACGAAGTTTCTCAGAACTTAAAATTTTTTTCCAAATTGAATGCCCATGGGCGTATTTTTGCTCTCAAAAAACAAATGACAAAAATGACAAATGATTTGGCGGCCTTACGTCCGAAGGGGCTTATACACGAAATACTGTAAGATGTCCTCCAATGCTATTTTAAGCGTAAAGTAGGTACAGTAAACGAAAATCTGGTATCAACCAATGGGGGTATACACCGAGATAAATTATACAAGCGGCATTATACTTATAGCATATTATCATTGCTTCTTACCTAGCTTGAACTTCGCGTCAGTAACTCTGTTTTCACAGATGTCAATACATCGGATAAAATATTTTGTTCAGGTCTCAAACAGCAATAATATTTTGGCCAGAATATGAAATGGCCGAGTAGACAGGGCAGACATCCTTATTTTTTGAGCAATAAATTTTCTCAGCTGACAAATTGTGCCGGCATTGAGAACAATGGGAAGGCGCGGAGAATGTCATACGATCTGTGCAGTCGCCAGACACTCGCGAGTCAACTTACAGTGATCCATCAAAATCTGCTGGCACAATTTGTCAGCTGAGAAAGTTTATTGCTCGGAAAATAGGATGTCTGTCTGTCCTGTCTTCTCGGCCATCTGATATTCTGGCCAAAATATTATTGCTGTTTGAGACCTGAACAAAATATTTTATCCGATGTATTGATACCTGTGAAAACGGAGTTACTGACGCGAAGTTCAAGCTAGGTAAGAAGCAATGATATGCTATAAGTATAATGCCGCGTGTATAATTATCTCGGTGTATACCCCCATTGCTTGATTACCAGATTTCCGTTTACTGTACCTACTTTACGTTTAAAATAGCATTGGGGGACATCTACAGTATTTCGAGAAAAGTAAAGTCTTGCGCTTTTTGCGGTGATTTTTTGTTCCATGCTTCGTCTATAACCTCCCCTCGTGTATAATGCCTAAATCCAGAAATTTAACTCTCCCTCCCGGTCATGCTAGGCTTGTTAAAAGGTAACTTTTCGCGCCATTAATTATTTTTTAAGGAAGTAACAGTAAATGCCTCGTGTGTATAACCAACCCCAGCCTCGTGTGTATAACCAATCATCGGGCACAAATTTTCATATTGGCCCATGGCCCAATCAATGCTGTAACCAGGAGGGGGCGGCGGTTGGGGCTCTGCCCCAAACCCCGGGGCGGCTTCGCCGCAAAAATGTTGCTGGGGGCTCCGCCCCAGACCCCCTCCTGAAGGGGGTTTGGGGTGGAACCCCAACGGGGTCTGGGGCGGAGCCCCCAGCTGCATTCTTGCGGCGA
>JAAETN010000586.1 GCA_024228355.1 Maribacter sp.
AAATGCTGGAGATATTGGCGCGAATTTAAAATTTGTCGAGTGTTCGAAATTTTGCCGATTTGTAGAAATGTAGAACACCGTAGTGCTGTAGCCACACTATAGACCTTTCGAGATCTCCAAAAAGTTTTAGAGGTCCAAACTTTTTGCAAAAACGACCAGGCAGTTTGTAATTGACGCTGAAAAATTCATAATGCGCCAATCTCATGATAGTATGATAGAGCATGACCTACTGAATCCACAGGTGTGCAAACCTTTTCGAACGAGCCGCAAAATATTTTTCTAGAAGCTTTTAAAAAGTTAGTGTTCTACATTCGACGTGTGTTCTACATTCGGCGAATGCCTCTGTTCAAAATTCAGAGCAACAGATTTCTGGGGCTGGAATCTTGTCCGTAAAATAAAGATGAAAATGTAAGCCAAAATGTTTTCCAAACATAACCGTCTATCTATCGATTTATGTGCTTGAATTCAACGTTTTAATGCAGTTTTACTTACACTGCGTGTCTGTTGTTTTGGCCTCCTATTTTGACTGAGGATGTCTCGAGGTCGAGATGAACCTCGTCTCATTATTATGTTTGGAGTAAACATTTTGGCTTACGTTTTCATCTTTATTTTAGGGATAAGATTTTTAGGGATAAGTTTCAGAAATCTATGCCACGTTCCGTTGGGTCTCACATCTCCGTTGCACGCATAACCTGTAAAACATAGGGCACTATAGCATGTGGGGCGGTCACTGCGCGGTCTCATGTATTTGCATTTCCCACGGAAACTCTTCCATGTCGGGGCTCGCTCGCGGAATTGGCTGTAAGGGAACTTCCAAGTGCTCATTATATTCGCGGTACTGTAATGCCTGATGGGGTTATACTATTTTTTCGGCCGGCGATGGGCGGTTATACACCAGGGGTTATACAGTAGACCCTCGATAATTGGAACACCCACGGTCGCCAAAAATTCGTTCCAATTATCAAATCGTTCCAATTATGAAAACCAAAATTATGTACAAAACATAGGGGAATGGAATGGAAATGTTTTTTCAAATCGTTCCAATTATCAAAGCGTTCCAATTATAAAGGTTCCAATTATCGAGGGTCGACTGTACATCAAAATTTGGGGTTATACATCAAAATTTTTATAATGCATTTTAA
>JAAETN010000587.1 GCA_024228355.1 Maribacter sp.
TCAGCTACCTTCATCAGCATATTTATCTCACTTTGCACATAGGAATGACAACTAATAAAACGTTGCCCGTTTAGGATTTCTACCAAAGTTTCCATTTCCTCATCATGGCGATAAGGTTGACCGCTTTTCTTTTTGACCTCGTATTCCTTAGCACGCTGAAAGTAGTTCATGAACACTTGCTCAACACCCATACGTGTTTGTGGAAAACGACTGAAACTTTGCCAGTTACTCTGCTTCACATTTTCACCCAAAGCGAATTTGATAAACTTTGGGGAATTCCCATAAATCATGTTGTTGGCTTTTTCCCCCCACTTAAGTTTTAGGATTGCTGAGCGTCCACCAATGGGATTGGCGGAACCATGCAAAGCCTGAATCGAAGTCACACCTCCTGCTAAATTGCGATATATATCTATATCTTCGGGATCTACAACATCCTCCATTTTCACCTCGGCAGAAGAGTTTTGTCCTGCTTCATTGCCCGCCAAAATCGCAATATGAGTATGCTCATCAATGATACCGGCAGTCAGGTGTTTTCCTGTGGCATCAACAACTTTAGCCCTACTTGCTTTAAGATTAGTCCCTATTTTGGCAATTTTACCATCTTTGACCAAAACATCTGTATTTTCAAGAATTCCTGATTTTTCGCTTGTCCAAACTGTAGCATTTTTAAATAGGGTGGTTTCCGCTTTTGGAATCGAAGAATATCCATAACCCAAATTAGGGTAGGTAACAGCCACCATTTCAGGTTTATCGGCTTCTTTTTTCTCTTTCTCTTTTTCGGCGAAAGCCTTAGTCTGTGTTGCCTTAAAAGAAGTTTCATTTCCTGTAGGAAGAATTAATCTTCCTTTGATCGTATTATTGTTGCCTTTGACCAATCCCGCCATTCGATATATCTTATCGTCTTGTGTAAAAGAAAGGTTCATCCATGCATCTTTATATGCAATCTTAGACTTTAACTTAATCGTATCTTTTTTTACTTCTGCTTTAGGCTTATTAGGTTCACCAGTAATAGAAAGTTTAAAGGCATCATTACCTGCCATTAAATCATAATCCCCACGAATATCTTTTTGGTCCTTATCGTTAATGATATTCTTACTACCCTGTACCCAGTTCTCATAAAGTGTGGTACTCTTACCAAAAATATCGCCTGAAGTAATCAAGAAATTGGCATAGCAACCTTGCTGTAAGGATCCTATTTTTTTTGATTTGCCTAAAATCTGGGCAGGGATTGTCGTCAAGGCCTCCAATGCCTTTGTTTCTGATAGACCATAAGTAATTGCTTTCTGAAGTTTTTCTTTAACTTGGGAAGGAGTTTTTAGTCCGTTTAGGGTAAAAGAAAATGGAACCCCATTTTCAGCTAATATTTTAGGGTTCGCAGGCGCTTGATTCCAGTGGCGCATATCTTCCAGGGAAACAAATAATGCCTGGTACGGATTGCTCACATCATAGGCATCCGGGAAGTTCAATGGTAGGATTAGCTTAGCATTGGTGTTTTTTATGTCATCAATAATTTCATATTCATCACCACCACCTAAAATTGTGTATTGTATTCCATTTTTATCACCAATCCCATCTGCTCTCAATACATTGCCTTTGTTTCCAGCAGCAATAATCTGAGGCATACCCTTGTTTGAGTTCAGTGCCTCAATTGAACGGTCCTTTGTATCAATATTGCCTTTGGCATACCAATCAGCATCAGTATACATTTGTCTAAGTAAGGCCATGGCACCCATCAATGAGGTAGGGTAACTTTGATTTGAGGCAACACTTTTTGAAAATGAGAAGTATTGGCCTGATTTATCATCAATAACTCTTTTAGAATCATCAGCTTGTCCGTTAAGCGCTATCAATACCCCGGTTCCACGGGCAATTCCGTCTTGAATATGGGAATTGACTACGCCAAAACCGGCATTGCGTAATTCTTTGGCTTTTTTCTCATTATATTTAAACTTGCTGATTGCATTATTTTCGGGCATAATATGATCGTTCCAATAAAAACCCTCCCTGGTCGCATTGTATTGTGGAGAACGCCCATTTCCCTCGGCTCGTTTTGGTTTGCTCACCCCAAAATCAGAATAGATATCGATAAAAGATGGATAAATGGATTTTCCAGACAGATCAATGGTGACGGTGTTCTTAGGAATTGTAACAGATTTGCCTACCTGCACTACTTTCCCGTTTTGAATAAGCAACGTAGCTTGCTCAACAACCTGGGACGGTGTGATAAAGATTTTGGCATTGGTAAATGCCGTGTAATTGTCGTTTTTAGATTTTACCCCGTCATTTTCCGGAAAGTAATCCTGGGCAAATAAGGATGCACAACACCAAAACAAGGTGAGCGCCAGAAGTCTCATTTTCATATTAATGGTCTAGTTAGTTAGTCTTTCTAAAGATATGGGATGCCCTTTGAATAAACGGGTATCTTAACTCTTTTTAACGTTTTAACGGATGCTCCTTATGATAGGTGACCAGCAGGGAAACCACCGCACTATAACTCTTGATCCCCTTAGTCTGGTTATTGGCCTTTAAAAAGGTATTGAAAATGGACTTAAAGACTGGTTCTAAAGGGTTTTCGAAAGATTGCCAAAAATTGGCCATTTCCTGAAAGTTTTTTTGAATGCCAGGATTCATTTGAGCATATAGTTCTTTAAATTTTTCTTCATCATGGCGGCGAATATCACTGAGCCCGTAACCCAAGGCATATGTATAGGCTGAATATTGAAAATAGATATCCGGGTTATACATTGTAACCAAATACCCAATAAAATTGGTTTCATTTTCAGCTGAATACCCTACTTGATGCCCTATTTCATGGCCTGTGACCACAGGAAACCTAAAATTTGGGAGGCGACCGTTCACTTGCCCTTCATGCGTGAACGGATTAAGATACCCTCCATACCCCATATAGGTCAAAGCCGTACTAAAAATTGATTTCTTAATGCTTGGTTTTTCATAGGAAAGAAATGGATAGGTGTTTTCCAAGTTTTCATAACCAATCAAGGTTCTTTCAAAAATCTCCTTTTTGGAATATGGTATTACAACCGCCAATGCAGTGTCTTTGGTGATTTTAAATTGAAGTTCATTGCTTTTTATGATTAAGGCTTCAACAAGGTCCAATAGTTCATCATCAGTATGTATTTCGTTCAAAGCGAACTTTTTGGCAATGGGTTGCCGATAATAATTCAGACCCCACAAAAGATGAAAAGTGAAATATGCAATCGATAGTATAAAAAGGACATCGCGTAAAAATCGAAACGGATACATCTTTATTTCAAACCAATGTTTTATCACATAACGTATGGCCAAAACAGAAAGGATAAAATAAAATATATCACCTACAGAGAAAGGAACCCAGCCATATAAAATCCTGAAGAATCTTGAAATCCAGGGATATAATCCTTCACTGTAATATTTCTCGATAATATCCGGATAGCTGCCCAACCATTTTACAAGTACTATCTGTGGGATAATCGATAGGGCGACCCAGTCTTTAATTTTCCATACCATTGAGTCAAAAATAGGTATTAATGTGTTATAGTTAAGCCGCAAAGCGTATTTTTGAAACACAAATTCAAAGTTATGAGTCAAGAAGTAAGACAACTCGAACCAAAGGTCGTTTGGAATAAATTTGCCGATTTAAATGAAGTGCCCAGACCTTCTAAAAAGGAGGAAAGGGTCATACAATTTATGTTGGATTTTGGCAATTCGCTTGGGCTAGAGACCTTTTCAGATGCTGTTGGCAATGTAATCATAAGAAAACAAGCTACAGCTGGCATGGAAGATCGGAAAAAGATAACCCTGCAATCCCATTTGGATATGGTACACCAAAAAAATGTGGACACTGATTTTGATTTTGATGCTGAAGGAATTAAAATGTACATAGATAACGATTGGGTAAAGGCAAAAGGAACAACACTTGGAGCCGATAATGGTTTGGGAGTGGCCACAATAATGGCCTTGCTGGAAAGTACCGATATTCCGCATCCTTTTTTGGAAGCCTTGTTCACTATTGATGAAGAAACGGGGATGACTGGGGCCATGGGTCTTGAAGGTGGTGTTTTACAGGGAGAGATTTTATTGAATTTGGATACCGAGGAAGATGATGAACTGGATATCGGATGCGCAGGAGGCATTGATATAACCGCTACGCGAAGTTATATTCAAGAAAATGGAGCTGGCGATTCGGTGGGTTTTTTGATAAGCGTCAAGGATTTACAAGGAGGTCACAGTGGTATGGACATTCATAAAGGACTGGGAAATGCAAATAAGATTATGAATCGCTTGATTTTCAATGGCATGGAAAAGTTTGAACTGCAAGTTGCTGAAATTGATGGAGGAAGTTTACGTAATGCAATACCTCGTGAGAGTTTTGCTAAAGTAGCGGTAAAAAGCTCCAATAAATCAGCTTTTGAAGCTGAGTTTGCACAATGGGCACAAATGATTAAATCTGAACTTTCAGTCAACGAACCAGATTTGACAATTTCTTTGGAATTGATTGAAACTCCTGAAAAAGTAATGCAAGAAGATACTCAAAAGATGCTGATTAGGGCACTTTATACAGCTCATAATGGAGTCTATGCCATGAGTGCTGCGATTGCCGATTTGGTAGAAACTTCAAATAACATAGCAAGGGTAGTGGTAAAAGAAGGAGCAATAAGAATAGGCTGTTTAACACGTTCTTCAGTGAATTCCGCTAAAATGGATTTGGCAATCGCCTTAAAATCCGCTTTTCAATTGGCAGGTTGTGATGTTGGCATGGATGGTGAATACCCTGGTTGGAATCCCAATCCCGACTCGACCATTTTAAAAGTGCTGGAAAGTAAATATGAGGCCCTTTTTGGCACAAAACCAGATGTGGTAGCTTGTCATGCAGGTTTGGAATGCGGTATTTTAGGGCAGAATTATCCTGAAATGGATATGATAAGTTTTGGTCCAACAATCAAAGGGGCCCACTCACCTGATGAACGGGTAAGCATAACATCAGTGCAAAAATACTGGAAATTCGTCTTGGAAATTTTAAAGGATATTCCCAAGAAATAAATCCTTTACATAAGAAATATGCGGCGTGTATAATAAATTATTTTGAATCCACTAATAAAATTTTAGTAACTTTAAGAAATAGCTAAATTAACTATTATGGGTATTAAGAGTTTTCAAGGCGCGAGAAAGAATCAAAACACAACCGAGGATATTCCTGTTAAAGTCAGTGATTATATGACTACCAAATTGATAACCTTTAGACCGGAACAATCAATGGAGGAGGCTGTAGATACATTGATCAATGAAAGGATTTCTGGCGGCCCAGTTGTAAATGACAAAAATGAATTGATCGGGATGATTTCTGAAGGTGATTGTATAAAACATATTAGCGACAGTAGGTATTACAATATGCCAATGGAAGATAATCAGATTGAAAATTGTATGGTCAAGAATGTTGAAACTATTGATGGGGATATGAATATTTTTGATGCAGCCAATAAATTCCTGAATGAGAAACGACGACGTTTTCCCATTGTAAAAGAGGGTAAATTGGTAGGTCAGATTTCGCAAAAAGACATACTTAAGGCGACTATAAAGCTGAAGTCCCAAAACTGGAAGAATAATCGTTGATATTTTAATCAACAAAAAAACCCTTTCTTTACGAAAGGGTTTTTTTATATATCAAATATAAATTATTCGGCTATTCCCGTAATTTCTATATCAAAAATTAAGTTGGAATTTGGTGGAATTGGACCACCGCCCTGCTCACCCAACCCTAAATGTGGAGGCATGAATACACGTATTTTATCTCCAATCTTCATGGTCAACAGCCCTTCTTTAAATCCAGGAAATAATCTTGCCTCTGGACTATACAACATTGGTGTTGCCTCGTATCCCCGACCTTGTTTTCTTCTCTCGTCGTAGCTATTGAACTTTTTGGCAATTTCTTCAATATTACTATCAAACAAGGTACCATTCTCTAAATAACCTGCATAGAAAACCTTTACTTGTTTGCCTATTTTAGGACGCTCGCCGGTACCCTCAACCATACTAAGAACCTGTAGTCCAGAAGGCAAGGTTTTAGCTTTCTTTTTGGTTTCTACTAATTCTTCTACAAAAGCAGGAAGCATTTCTTCGAAAGCTTTCTTTCTAGCTTGTTTTTCTATTGCCTCATTTGCCAAACGCTTTTCCTCTGCGGCAAAATAATCGGTCATAATTTGTACCGCATCGAATTTTTTAGCCTCTTTTCCATTTCTGATGATTTCAACTGTGGTCATAACTACATCGACCACAGGTTTGTCTTTTTGGGGAGCTGGTGATGTTGCAACATTGGCAATGGTATCAAGAACATCCATGCCTTTCATTATTTCACCAAAAACGGTGTGCACGCCATTTAACCATGGCGTAGGCTTGTGTGTGATAAAAAACTGACTACCGTTTGTTGTTGGCCCACCATTGGCCATGGATAAAACTCCCTTTCTATCATGAACTAACGAGTCATTAAACTCATCCTTGAATTTGTAACCAGGGCTACCCGTACCTGTTGCTGTTGGGTCACCACCTTGTATCATAAAATCTTTCATAACCCTATGAAATGTTAGTCCATCATAATATTTTTTCCCTTTAAACTCCTCACTTACGAACGGACTGCTTCCTTCTGCCAAGGATACAAAACTTGCAACAGTAATAGGTGTTTTGGCATGTTCCAATTTAACAACGATGTCACCTTTGTTAGTTTGAATGTCTGCAAAGACACCATCACCTAAATCAGCATGTTTTCCTGTCTTACAACTCGTTAAGGCCAAGGCGACCATTAGAACTAATAGATATGTTTTTTTCATTTTTTTCATTTTAATTTTGAATACTATCTTGTTGTTTTTCGATTTTTAATACCGTTATTGTTGATTTAATCGGAACATTGATTCCAATTTTATCATTGTCACCATGGTAACCATAAGCCAATGAGGATGGAAATAAAAAAGTTGCCGTTTCTTTCTCTTGCAAAAGTTTGATGCTATTGCGTAATCCTGGAAAAAGCTCCTGTTTATCCACCTTATATTTAAAAACTCCTAATTCTTCATGTGAATAGATGGTATCATTGGTAAAACTCATTACATTATATGTAAACGTCACCAGATCATCTGGCTGAGGCTTGTAAGTGAGAATTTCATTTTTTTGTTCATAGTAGTACCATGCTCCAGTGGCACTATGTTCATAGTTGTGTAAGGAATCATTGCTGATAATTGTATCGATCATACCTTCCTCTTCGGCCAAGAGTTTTTTGCTTCTTTCGACAGATGCATTGAAACTGCCGCTTTTGACTTTGACCGGGCGTCTAGGTTCTGGAGCTCCGCAGCCTACAAAACCAAAAACCAACAATATTAGAAGTAGTTGTCTCATGAATTTAATTGTGTTTTGTAGTCTTTTAACAGCGAAACAAAATATTTGGCAGTTTCTTCAAGGGAAACATTACTTCTGCCACCTGCAGCATTGGTATGTCCGCCACCATTAAAATGCTTTTGAGCAAATTCATTCACAGAGAATTCGCCTTCAGATCGGAAAGAAATTTTTATAATCCCTTCTTCCTTGTTTTCAATAAAAATTACAGCAAAGCATATTCCAGAAAGGGTTAGTCCGTAGTTAACAAATCCTTCTGTGTCCCCTTTCTGAAATTCATAAGCATCAAGTTCTTCTTGACTCAGAGTTATATAGGCAGTATTATAATCCTTTAAAATCACCATGTTTTTTAGGGCACAACCTAAGAGATGCAATCTACTTGGAGTATTTGTATCATAGACCAGATTGTGTGCTTTGGTATTTTCAGCTCCTTTCTCAATTAGTGCAGCTACGACCTTGTGGGTTCTGCTGGTAGTTGATGAATATTTGAAAGAACCAGTATCAGTCATTATTCCTGTATAAAGACAGACCGCAATTTCAGGAGTGATTTTATCATCATCGCCTAAAAATTCCATGAAATTATAAATCATTTCACAGGTAGAACTCATGCTTACATCGGAATACGTGATTTTTGCATAATCAGAAGGAGCTTGGTGGTGATCGATCATAATGATTGACGCATTGGCTTCTTCGAGATACGACTCCATTTGGCCTATTCGGCCTAAATGATTAAAGTCCAAAGTGAAGATAATCGTGGCTTTCACAATCTTTTCCTTGGCTTGGGAATTCTCTTTTTCAAAATTGAGGATTTGCTCACCGCCTGGCATCCATTTTAAGAATCTAGGGTAATCATTGGGTGCAATAATTGTGGCCTCTTGACCATTGTTTTTCAGATAATGCCAAAGTGCCAAGGTAGAACCAATGGCATCACCATCTGGATTCTTATGGGGAACAATAACAATACTCTGTGGTTTTAAAAGCAGTTTCTTAACCTCTTTTATGTCCTCTAAATTCATGCGCGCAAAGATAGTAATATAGCGTAGACTTTCATCATAAAAGGCTATTTTTACCTAACTAACCTAGCCTATAAAAATGAAGAAAATCCCATTCCTTTCTCTTGCTTTATTTCTATTTATCGCTTGTAAATCCAACAGGAGCGTACTTCCTAAGGCATCAGAATCCAACGAATTTAAAGTTGCTTTTGGTTCTTGCAATAAGCATGATAAAATAAACCCACTTTGGGATGATGTACTTGCCATAAAACCTGATGTTTGGATTTGGGGAGGTGATATTGTCTATGCTGATACCGAAGATATGGAATTGTTGGGTGGAATGTATAATGCACAAAATATGGTGCCAGGATATAAGGAATTACGGGAAAACATTCCGGTAATTGGCACATGGGATGACCATGATTACGGCTTGAATGACGGAGGGGTGGAATTTCATGCGAAAAAAGAGAGCCAACAAGTATTTTTGAATTTTATGGGCGTTGATAAAGATAGTCAAAGGAGAAATCAAGAAGGCGTTTATGCTTCTCATGAGTATCAGAAAGCAGGTGGTAAAGTAAAAATTATCGTTTTAGATACCCGATATTTTAGGACGTCGTTGACCCCTGATATTTTAACAAAGAATAGAAATAAACCAAATACCTATGGTGAAGGCACCATACTTGGTAATACCCAATGGGAATGGCTTACAGCGGAACTAAAAAATTCTTCTGCAGATTTTAATCTTATCATGAGTAGTGTACAGTTTTTATCCAATAAACATGGTTTTGAATGTTGGGGCAATTTTCCACATGAAGTTGATAAACTCAATAGAACAATTGCCACGTCCAATGCTAAAGGAGTAATAATTCTTTCAGGGGACAGGCATATATCTGAATTTTCAAAGACTAAGGTGGAAGGGTTGCCATATCCTTTAATTGATTTCACAAGTAGCGGACTTACCCATGTGTATTCCGATTACAGCGGTGAGGAAAATCCGTATCGGAAAGGGAAAGTAGTTTTTGAAAAAAGCTTTGGACTAATCAAAATTGATTTAAATTCAAAAATGGTCGTTTTTACCATAAGAGGAGATAATGGAGTAATATTGGGTGAGTTACAACAATCATATTGAGCATTGTCGGTTCACGAATAAAACGTATTTTTGCCAAAATTTTTATAA
>JAAETN010000588.1 GCA_024228355.1 Maribacter sp.
CTTTTGGGCGGAACTTTTTGTTCTGTTTTGCTTCTCTAGTTGGTTGCGTAGCGCTGGAATTTCCTGGTGCCGTCTGGTTCCATTGGTGACTAAACAAAAAGATCTGAGTAAGCCGTATCTGAGATTCAAACTGTAGATAAAACCAGCTGCATAGACTTTACCATTTTTACTTTTTTCGGTATGGCTGGCATGATCAATAAAATGTCCATCAGCCGCTAATACAGTGTACTCGTCGAGTTCAGGAAATGACGCGAGATAATCAATGCCCTGTGACGACAAGGTGGCACAATGGTGTTCATAGCTTTGTCGTTCAACCGCTTCAAGCATGAAGGTTATTATTATCATCTGCTCGTTTGTTTGCACAGTATGGACAACCACTTTTTTGATAACTAGTTCTTCTGTGAATTGGAGATTCCCATTCATGTCCTTTCTCACATTTCCACCAGACACGTTTAGAACTTTGAATCTTGAAATTTCTAGGCAAAAGCGGAAAGTTTTTCTCAAAATGCCACTCTGAAGCAACATTTTTGTTCAATTCTTCAAGACTACTTTCTGGTGGTGGAGCAGGTAAATAGGATAATATTTTTCCTTATCTGATAAAGTATTAATAGCATTTATTACATCAACGACAATAAGCGTTCTAGGAATATTTATTGTTGTTGCCAAATGGATGTTTCCAATAAAAAATCCAAAGAGTAACAAAAA
>JAAETN010000589.1 GCA_024228355.1 Maribacter sp.
GTAAGCCATTTTACATCTCTTGCCATTCTCTCCAAAATTAACTATTGCTGTTCCACATGCCCCATAATCAGGATTCCTATCCATGAAATCTACTTGCATTTCCAATCTTTTAGGTAAAGCAATGTCATCAGCATCCATTCTGGCGATATATTTGCCCTGCGCAAGTTTTAATCCATGGTTTAGTCTCTGAACCAAACCTTGGTTCTGTTCGAAGTTTATGCCATTTATTCGAGGGTCGTTATAAGATTCAATGAGATCCCATGTGCCATCACTTGATCCGTCGTTGATGATAATTAGTTCAAAATTCTTATACGATTGTTGTAAGATGCTCTGTACAGCACGGTCAAGATGATCTTCAGCGTTATAAGCTGGCAGTAACACAGATACCAAGGCGTGATTGCTCATTAAATTGATGCCTAGCGGTTCGCTATCTTTCTTGCCAATTTCGTAATAAACAACTTCGCCTTTTTCCTCTTTGGCAGATATGCGGGGAACCTCTGGGTCATGCATCACTCCACTCCATTCATCCCATAGCTCATCCACAGCGTAAATCCCATCAAGTAGTTCATAGTCCGCCTTGTAGAAATCTATAAGCTTTTCCATTTGTGTTTTAGATAAATCACGGAGAGAATAATTTTTTCCACCCGTTTGATGATGACCAATAGTGATTTTTTTTCCTGTAAACCCGGAGAGGTCCTCTTCAAATCCATTTATATTTTCGAACTTGTATACATGCGTAAAATATTCAAGACTTTGACCATCGAGGTAATCAACAATAGGTCGACAGTGGTGAAATATCGGCCAAATCACTAAGTAATCACCAAGTTCATCAATAAATTGCCCTAACCTAGGAGTAAAATGAGGAATGTCCCAGTAATACTCCTGGTATTTTTTCCGTATAAACGGCTCTGATAGCTCTTGGTGATGAAGAACCCGGTTTTTGTAAGCAGATAAAAAACGCTTAACTGGGTCTCTGACAACAACAAACCTTTTATCACAAGCACTAAGATCAACTATTTTTTTTCTCATGTAATCATGGATATGCATTCCAGCCGTATTGCTGCAAAATGTTTCGCCAACCTCTATCTCATATATGGCCCTCATAATGCTGGTGGTAGCAGTTTTTGGCAAATTCCTATATCCAAACTTACCACCACCAAAGACTATGCCTTTCATAAAAACACCTTAGTAAATAATAAACACCGCTACCGTGTTAGTAGTATATTTTTTTGCTTGTAAACATCAGCCATGGAATTGGAAAACTGGCTTAGTGATGAACTGCA
>JAAETN010000590.1 GCA_024228355.1 Maribacter sp.
AATACTTTCCAACCTAGTATTAGCAGTGTACCACCCAAAGGGGTCATTAAGGCAATAATTTTGAAATCAAAAGTGGTCAAATCATTGGTAGCAAGAAGATATATAGTAAATGAGAAAAGTATAACTCCCAATGCTATCAGATAAAAAATAATCTTTTTACTCTTGTCAGACAGAAAATTAATATTCGCCAAAATCAATAATAATAATGCGTGGTACATTTGATACCTTACTCCTGTTTCATAGGATTGTAATGCATTGGTGTCAACTAGTTTTTCCAAACCATGGGCACCAAAAGCACCCAAAATAACTGCTAGGACGCCGAAAGCAATCCCTGTACTGAAAATTGTTTTGTTCATAACTTAACAATCCACTTTTTTTATAAATATAACAATTTGATACCTTAGCGCTCCGTTATACCCATATAATATTAATCAAAATAAATGTTACGAAAAATACTTGTTTTAGGTGCCGGCAAATCAACTTCTTATCTTTTGGACTACTTTTTAGAGAAGTCCGATACGGAAAAATTGCATTTGACCATTGGTGATATAAATCCTGATGCAATTCCGTCTTCCATCAAAGAGCATTCAAATTGTACTGTTATGCATTTGGACATCTTAAATAATGAGGACCGTAAAAAGGCTATTCTGAATAGTGATATTGTGGTTTCGATGCTCCCCGCCCGTTTTCATAATAAAGTGGCCGAGGATTGTGTGGATTTGGAAAAACATCTGGTCACCGCTTCCTATATCACTAAAGAAATAAAAGCTCTTGATCAAAAAGTGAAGGACAAAGGTTTGGTTTTTATGAACGAGATAGGTCTTGACCCTGGAATTGATCATATGAGTGCCATGCAGATCATTGACAACATTAGAGGCCAAAGTGGTAAAATGTTGTTGTTTGAATCGTTCACAGGCGGATTGGTTGCTCCGGAAAGCGACAATAATCTATGGAATTATAAATTTACATGGAATCCAAGAAATGTGGTCCTTGCCGGTCAGGGAGGTGCTGCAAAATTCATACAGGAAGGTTCTTATAAATACATTCCTTATCACAAACTATTTAGACGTACTGAATTCTTTGAAATTGAAGGGTATGGCAGATTTGAGGGCTACGCCAATCGGGATTCCTTAAACTATCGCGATGCTTACGGTTTACAAGATGTACTTACTTTATACAGAGGCACCATGCGAAGGGTGGGATTCTCTAAAGCCTGGAATATGTTCGTTCAATTGGGAATGACCGATGACAGCTATACTATTGAAAACTCTAAAGGAATGTCATACCGCGAATACACGAACCTATTTTTACCCTACTCCCCAACTGATTCCGTTGAATTGAAATTGCGACATTACTTGAAAATTGACCAAGATGATAGTAAGTGGGAAATGCTTGGCGATTTGAATCTTTTTGATGCTGAGAAAACCATACCTCTTGACAATGCAAGCCCCGCCAAAATATTACAATTGATTCTTGAAGATAGCTGGACGTTGGACAAGGATGATAAAGACATGATTGTGATGTACCATAAGTTTGGTTATGAGCTTAATGGTAAAAAGCTACAAATTGATTCAAATGTAGTGGTTATTGGTGAAAACCGAACGTATACTGCCATGGCCAAAACCGTTGGCCTACCCGTGGGTATTGCTACCTTATTAATCTTGAATAAAAAAATAACTACACCTGGGGTGCAAATGCCTATTACCAAAGAAGTTTACGATCCAATTTTGGCTGAATTAAAAAACTATGGTATCACTTTTAAGGAATATGAGGTTCCCTATTTGGGCTACAATCCAGATGCGGTGGGTAATTAGACTTTCATAAGGATTCTGTATTTTTACTTTCATATTTAAATGAACAGATGAAATCCGACAACAAAAATGTAAAGATCGATGGGATTGACAAGAAAATCCTAAGGTTCTTAATGCAAGATGCACGAAAACCGGTTCTTGAAATAGCTCGAAGTATTGGAATATCCGGTGCCGCCATTCATCAACGTCTTCGAAAGCTAGAGGCATCTGGTCTACTAGCAGGTTCAAAATTCATTATAAATCCTAAAGTAATGGGCTATACGACAATGGCCTATATTGGTATTTTTTTGGATAAGGCTATGAGCAATCCCATTGCCGTAAAGCAATTGGAAAAAATACCCGAAGTTTTGGAATGTCATTATACCACTGGTAATTGGTCTATTCTTATTAAGGTGTTATGTAGGGATAATGAACATTTAATGCATGTACTGAATAAGGAAATCCAACAAATCGAAGGTGTCTCAAGAACAGAAACATTTATCTCCTTGGACCAGCAGATCGATAGGCAGATAACCATATAAAATGGTTGAAGGAAAAGTAATCTCTTTTCGAGTGCAGCTCAGATGTTAAAAATCTCTATATCCCAATTTCGCCTGCACTCGAACGGTCAAAAAAGAAGCCAATTGCTTCTTTTTTAATTATATCCAATAATAACTTAATCCCTTCCTCCAAAAACCTGAAGGCCAAAATAGACAAGAGTTGCGAGGGAACCAATTGCGGCGACCAAGTATGTACGAGCAGCCCATTTTAAGGCATCCTTTGAACCTTTATATTCTTCTTGGGTAACCATATTCTTACTTCTTAACCAGGCCAAAGCTCTATTACTAGCATCGTATTCAACAGGTAATGTGATAAAACTGAACAAGGTTGCTATTGCCATCATACCTAAGCCTATGACAGCTATCCAATAACCAAGTCCCACTCCTGCGGCAGCACCCAACATCAATCCACCAAAAACCACCCACATACTCATACCGGAAGTAACACTTACCAAAGGAACTAATCTGGACCGCAATGTTAACCATTCATAGGCTTGTGCATGCTGCACGGCATGGCCACATTCATGTGCTGCCACAGCAGCTGAAGAAGCATTGCGTTGGGAGTACACGCCCTCACTAAGATTTACCGTTTTATTTTTTGGATTATAATGATCTGACAACATTCCTGGAGTTGAAACTACTTTAACATCTCGAATACCATGATCAGCCAACATTTTTTCCGCGATTTCAGCACCACTCAGCCCATTTCGTAAATGTACTTTTGAGTAGTGGTTGAACTTACTTTTAAGTTTACCGCTGACTATCATGCTCACTAAAGCAATGCCACCTATAAGTATCCAATATCCTAGTCCCATAATGAATTCGTTTAAAATTTAATAAAGATAGTAAAGATTACCTTTTTGATTTAATCCATAAAATGCAAAAACCCCGCCAATTTCGGTGGGGCATTAAAGGCTGACAAAATGTCTAAAATTGTTTATCCCACGATATTTACAATTTTACCGGGTACAACAATAATTTTCTTGGGTGTCCTACCCTGCATTTGTTGAATTGTTTTCTCATGGGCCATGACTGCAGCTTCAATCCCTTCCTTGTCCAAATCAAGAGACAATTCCAAAGTGAAACGCATTTTACCGTTAAATGAAATGGGGTATTGCTTACTGCTCTCTACCAAATGACCTGCATCGAATTCTGGGAAAGGCACCGTTGCAATCGATTCTGAATAACCCATTTGTTCCCAAAGCTCTTCAGCAATATGTGGTGCATAGGGCGAAACCAATATCGCCAAAGGTTCTAAAATAGAACGACTTGTACATTTTTGGGCTGAAAGCTCATTCACACAAATCATAAAAGTGGATACAGAGGTATTGAAAGAGAAATTCTCGATATCCTCTTCAACCTTTTTAATGGTTTTATGCAATGTTTTAAGGTTCTCTTTGGTGGGTTCTACATCATTGAACTTGACCCCTTTTTCATCAAAATACAAACGCCAAAGCTTTTTCAAAAACGAATGAGTTCCCGAGATCCCAGCTGTATTCCATGGTTTGGACTGCTCCAAGGGCCCAAGGAACATTTCATACAGACGCAAAGAGTCGGCACCATATTCCTCACAAATACTATCCGGACTCACCACATTGTATTTTGATTTGGACATTTTTTCTACTTCCCTATTCACTACGTAGATGTCATTTCCATTTTCAATTATCTCGCCATGTTCCCCTATAAAAGTGGCTTTTTTTAATTCAGGCTTCCATTTTCTAAAAGCAGCAATATCCAATTCATCTGAAGCATTTATAAAAGAAACATCTGCATGAATGGGTGTAAAATGACTCCATTGAGTATTTGAAGTCATTAAAATTCGCTGTTGCTCAATTAATTGTGTAATGCCATTTGGTAAAACATTAATGAGCATTGTTTGATTATGAATTGAATTTTCAATTATTTTCTTCGAAACTAATATTGAATGCCTTTTCACATCTTTATCCCGAAGGCCATATTCCCATCGATA
>JAAETN010000591.1 GCA_024228355.1 Maribacter sp.
AAGTGGGTTGGCATTGAAATATGGTATAACATTAATCAATTCACCCGGTACGATAGATAGCGATTACCGTGGTGAAATAGGTATTATATTAGGCAATCAAGGCAAGGATAGGTTTGTAGTAGAAAGAGGAATGCGAATAGCACAATTAGTTGTGCAGCCTGTTGTCCATGCTGAACTGGAAGAAACAGTGGATTTGGATGAGACTCAAAGAGGAGAAGGTGGTTTTGGACATACAGGGCATTAGACACTAATTTTCATGGATTTACACTAAATATAGAAGAAGGTTAAATTTATATGGAAAGACCAAAAGCTTTTCACTCGGCATATTCGATTATTATCTGCACAATTGGTGTTTTTATGTTAATAAGCATCGCGACGTTTTCACCAAATGATCCACCGTTTGCAAATTATCCTGTTAACAACCCTGTACAAAACTATTGTGGTAAGGTTGGAGCGGGACTTTCCGGTTATCTGATGACGTGTTTAGGAATTACCTCATATCTATTCGCATTTATGGTAGGCGCTCTGGGAGTATCGTTGTTTTTGAAGAAGAAGATCGAGATCCTATGGGTCAGGATTATTGGTGGTATTTTACTTATCTTTTCGATTTCTCCTATTCTTGGTATTCTTGATAATTTTGCGAATCTATTTTCCAATTCACTTGAAACAGGTGGCATAATTGGGATGCTCGCCGCGTTTAGATTAAAAGAGTATCTAGGTATTCCCGGTGCCTGTATTTTATTAACACTTGGATTTATGTTATCAATAATGCTTATTTCCAATAAGTCATTGGAGTCTTGTAGTGGTTGGGTTTACAAAAAGATAAGAAAGATGGTTATTTCAAGAATGCCAATCCGCAACAACATTCAGACAATTACTAATGGAAGTCCAGTGGAAGAGATGTATGAACATGAAGAAGATATTGTTGATGAAAGTGATATAGAGGAAGATGATACTGTTACAGATATTGCTTCAATACCTAAAACCACGGGCAGAAAACCAAAAGAAAAATCTTCGTTCTTTAAAAGAAAAGAGCGAAGCATGCCTAAGGTCAAACGTAAACAGTTTGAAAATAAAGGTTATGTGCTTCCTCCAATTCTACTATTAGACGAACTAAAAAGGTATAAATTTGATAGTGATGAGCATGTCATGGAAAAAGCATCGATATTAAAGGACACATTAGAACAGTTTAATGTTATAGCCGGGGTTGTTGGTATGGAGAAAGGGCCATCTGTTACCATGTATGAATTGGAATTGGCCCCAGGTACAAAGGTAGGAAAAGTTTCAAATTTGTCTGATGATATAGCGATTGCGCTGAAGGCCCCAAGCATACGTGTGGTTGCTCCTATCCCGGGAAAATCTACCATTGGTATTGAAGTGCCAAATACTCATAGAAAGCCTGTACAAATACGAGAATTGTATGAAGTTGTAAGTAAAGATATTCATAAACATACCATACCTTTGTTATTGGGTAAAGATATTGCGGGGTATCCTTTAATATCAGACCTTGCCGCAATGCCTCATTTACTAGTTGCGGGTACAACCGGTTCAGGTAAATCAGTATGCTTGAATTCAATAATTCTAAGTATATTACTTTTTCAAAGACCTGAAGAATTGAAGTTAATACTAATAGACCCGAAGATGGTGGAATTTTCAGCCTTTAAGGATGTTCCACATTTAATAGCGCCTGTTGTTACTGAAATGAAAAAAGCGGCAGGGATTTTGGAATGGGCCGTTGGCAAGATGGACGAGCGTTATACGCTTCTGGCAAGGGCTGGTGTTAGGGACCTTGCAGGTTATAACAGCTTGAGTGATTCTGAAAAGCAAAAGAGGTTGGATCCTGAAGGAGATGCTAATCTTGATGATATTCCTTTCTTCATGCCGTGCATGGTGATTATTATAGATGAATTGGC
>JAAETN010000592.1 GCA_024228355.1 Maribacter sp.
AAGAGATGGAATACGCTCAAACGCAAAGACAGCTTAATATGGAAAGACAATCCAATTCTGGTCGAGGTAAGAATTATATTGAAGGCCACAATGAGTATGTAAAAAAAAGGAAGTGGGTTGACACATCAAAAAAAGAGAGAATATGGGTTGATGAACGTCATGAGGGTGAACGAAGAATTGAAGGACATTACGAAGAGAGAAATGTACCTTCAGGCCACTGGCAAGAATATGAAGAGAAGACATGGGTCCCGGCTCATTATGAATAGTACATTGATAAATGCAAGGCAAATAACAACAAATCACCCTATCATCCTTGAATGGCAATAAGTAAAGTGACAAACTACACTGGCCGGTCACTCTCATATGAAAAATATATACCTTACATCTTCATCACCAATAAGGCCGCAGATTCTGGAAGAATCTATTCACGAAAATCTCATTAACCTCACAAAATATTATTGGCTTACTAACAAAAGATTCTTCACTTCGTTCAGAATGACAGAAAATGAAGGGTTCACAACAACAATGTATCTTACTACGCAACAAACAGTTAAAATGTGAATTCCCATATAATCAAGTCAATTCCTAGAAAACTTGTGGAAATATTTGACTTGCGCTCAATTTTCACATTAGTTCGAAAAGTAAATTCACATTACTTTTTCTCTTGTTATACTTTCCGACTTACTTTATATTCTAACAAAGGATGCAATAAAATGTTATTATACCCATTACGAAGTGGTTTTAGGAATTTCAGGGCAGGAGATTGCCTGAAATTTTGATTTTTCAATTGAGCAAAACCAGAGGCTTAGCAATGCTAAGTCGAGGATTTTGTGATTGAGAAAGATCTATAGTTCTGGTGAAATCGGGTTCTGAAAACCGAAAACCAATTCGTGATGGGTATAGTACTGATTATATAACAAACAAGCTAAAGAGAACATCCACTTAACAGCATGGGAATAAGCTGGAAATTTGCATATCAAAGAAAAATAAAAGAATAAAATTTTTTATCAGATTTTTGAAGAAATAGGAGAGGAATTATGGAACCTGTAAACGTCTTTCTTGATGTTGAAACTGAAGATGAATCCCTTGGACGGATTGTGATTGAATTACGTACGGATATTGTGCCCAAAACAGCTGAGAATTTTCGTGCCTTGTGTACAGGCGAAAAGGATTTTGGATACAAGGGCAGTACGTTTCACAGAATCATTCCAGATTTTATGATCCAGGGAGGCGATTTTACTAACCATAACGGGACAGGTGGTAAGTCTATCTATGGCTCCAAATTTGAAGACGAAAACTTCACACTCCGGCACACCGAGCCGGGAATTTTGTCAATGGCAAACGCTGGTCCCAACACAAACGGTTCACAATTTTTTATCACTACAGTCAACACACCCTGGCTTGACGACAAACATGTGGTCTTTGGAAAGGTTACCGAAGGATTGGATGTAGTCAGCAGTATAGAGTCTTTGGGATCAGGGACTGGCCAACCATCGAAACAGGTTATTATTAAAGACTGTGGTGAACTGGCAACTGAAAAGAATGATGACTAGAGAAAATTTATTAATTTTAATATTAAACCTACTTTGTTCAAAATGACCAATCCCCCCCCCTTAATGGGAGATTGGTCACTTTTCATGCAATAAACAGCTTATATATCTATTTTATAGGTATCAATTCAGCCCTTCTGTTCAAAGCACGCCCTTTTTTTGTATCATTAGTTGCTATAGGTTTTGAAAGCCCATATCCAATTGTTGTTAATCGTGATTGATCTACTCCGTTTTTAACCAGATATGCCTTAATAGCCGTTGCTCTTTTCCCTGACAATTCCAGATTATATTTCTTTGACCCGATATTGTCAGTATGTCCTTCTATCCTTATCTTTAATCCAGGATTCCTTTTCAAAATGTTTATGATATTATTGAGGTTGGAATTAAACTGAGGTTTTACATCCCACTTTTTATAATCAAATTTTACACCCTTGACAACCCAGCAACCTCTGTTATCAACCATGGCACCTTGCGGCGTATTTGGACAAGCGTCCAAATCATCACCAACCCCGTCACCATCACTGTCTATAGCGCAACCTGAAGCATCAACTTGAATTCCGGGAGGAGTACCCGGGCATGCATCTGCATCATCGGGTATACCATCTCCATCACTGTCTCTGGCAAGAAATACCTTTCTTACAAAATCTACCATACCTTCGTCTGTCACGATGTCATCAACTGTTGATGAAAAACCGCAACCCATTTCCGAAGTAAGTCCTTCCATAAACTCCTTGCCTTCGGCCTTATTTCCTACCCATATTGTATAAAGACATGTTCTTTCTCCATATCTATCTTTCAGGATCTTGACTTTCATCAGCGGATCATCTATCAGTTTTTCACCATCACTTATAACAATTACCGCAGTATCCCCTTCGATAGCACCTACAATATTACTCGTAGCCCCAATAGCAAGTCCGGCAGGACTATGCCCACCGGGTGTTTTTATACTGTTTAGAGCTTGATCCAATTCAGACCTGGAATATACCGCAGGCCCGTAAACAGCCTCAGTAGGTTCTCCCTTTTCCATAAAACCGTAACCAAATCTCTGAAGGGCTCCGACAATATCCATATCAGGCATTGTTTTATTCATTCGGTTAATAACATCTTTTGCAACTATAAACTTGGAATAGCTACCTACAAAATCACCTCTGTAGTTTGCACCCATAGATGATGATGAATCCAGAATTATAATAAAATTGTCGATCTTTGGAACATATCCTTCCATTTGAAGTCCCTGGGCACTGCTAAGAGGAGGAAGCGTCTCTACTTTCTTAAATTGAGGCATCTCTATTTTTCTAAGTTGAAGACAACCTGTCAGCAATGAAATTAATACCGTTAAGCAAATAAAAGTAAGCTGTTTTCTTTTCATATACATATAAATATTCCCCTAAGATAATAGCTAAATATAATATTCTCTTATAATATTTTTTTACAGTTATCAGTAATCAACACTTGGTCTTTTAAAAGAAAGACTTGGAATTTCTTCATTTTTTTAACCAGCGTATTGTATCTCCCGTTGAAAATAGTTCCAGAGACAATATACTTAAGTTTATTGCAAATCCCCAAAGTTATTATGGTCAATAATAGGGTTCATTGTCTCTATAATCAACAAAATTTTGATACTGCCACACAAATTTAATACAGAAACCTATTATTAGCCTTTAATATTCCCAATGGGCTTCAATTTTACAACTTTTTTTGAAATACCTAATACATCCATTGTTTCAACGACTTCTGATATGTCCTTATATGCGATACCAGCTTCTTCTGCCAAACCTGACAGTGAGGCAGTTCTAACATGAATTCCATCTTTCTCCATAGTTTTAAGAAGTTGATCACCTCTTACCCTTCTTTTAGCTGCATTTCTTGACATAGTCCTTCCCGCACCATGCATTGTTGATCCAAAAGTCTCTTCCATCGCTTTATCAGTACCTGCCAACAGATAAGAACCCGTTTGCATTGAACCACCAACTATAACAGGCTGACCAACGGTTCTATAGATTTCCGGAAGTTCCATACTGCCTGGCCCGAAGGATCTTGTCGAACCTTTTCTATGGACCAAGACCTCTTTCTCTTTACCGTTTATTTTGTACCTTTCTACCCTTGCTATATTGTGAGCCACATCATATACTATCTCTATCCCAAGCTTTTCAGCATCAACGCCGAATACCTTTGAGAAACTCTCCCTTATCTTATGAGTAATTATCTGCCTGTTCACAAAAGCGCTATTAGCGGCACAAAGCATAGCCTTATAGTAATCTGAACCTTCCGGTGATTTAAACGGGGCACAAGCAAGCTCCCTGTCCCTTACCGTCATGCCATACTTCTTCATCGCTTTATCGAATACACGTAGATAATCTGTAGCAACCTGGTGACCAAAACCTCTCGAACCGCAATGTACCATAATAACTATCTGATTTTCGTCTCTAATACCAAATACTTTTGCCACCTTCTCATCAAAGATGTTTTCTATCTTCACCAATTGAATCTCCAGATAATGATTCCCTGAACCAAGGGTGCCCAATTGGTGTATTCCTCGCGATATAGCCTTTTCACTCACCTTTGAAGAATCTGCGCCCGGTATATTGCCGTATTCCTCTATCCTTTCACGGTCGTGAGGCCAACCATAACCATTATCGATACACCAGTCAACGCCTCTCTCCATTATTTCCTTAAGCTGTGACACTGAAACCCTGAGAGGTCCCTTTGCACCTACTCCGGCAGGTACAGTTCTGAATAACTCGTTAATGAGCTCCCGAAGTCGT
>JAAETN010000593.1 GCA_024228355.1 Maribacter sp.
GAGCTAATGTTGGGACAGTGGTGGAAAGTACTTGTAAGAGAAACCTGCGCGGGTTGTGTCATAGGCATCGTCCTTGGATCAACAGCTTTTTTTATAGCGATATTTTTATTGCATAACACAATGCTGGGAATTACCGTAGGTATATCTGTTGCAACAGTTGTTACTGTCGGAAATCTGGCAGGGGCCGCCACTCCTCTTATCTTCAGTTACTTTAAACTTGACCCGGCAATAGTTTCCGCGCCACTTATCACAACCATAATAGATGTAACGGGAATAATCATCTACTTTGAAATTGCCAGAAGGATGCTAAGTATACCTACCTGAAGAATGGCTAATTCAAGCGTAAGCAACAAATAATAAAACCAAGATAACAAACAAATCCCAATCACTTAAGCTCGGGATAATCAAGTAAACGGCTCAACTGCACCTTCCATATGAACCCTGTCTAATGCTCTCCCTGAAGTTTGGTTTTTGTCATTTCTGTCTACCGGCAAGCTGGGTAGTGTAGATATGATCCGGTATCAATGGGGGCTTTCTACCCGAATATTTTAAATAAATATGCGATTTTACCCCAAAAAATTTTATTTTATGGAGTAATTTTGATGTAATTCTTTATTTCCCATAAACACAATTACCTTTAATACTTTGATATCATACCACTTATGGCTGCTGATATTTTTTTTACATTGTTTTGGTATTTAATTTGCATTCCATTACATACAAAACAGACGGTGAACAAATTAAAAATTTTCTGTAAGCGTATCATTCCAGGAATTAATTTTTTTATTGCTTTCCACACAATTGACCAGTACAATAACGTTTCAGAATGGAAACCGTACTTCCCTACGTA
>JAAETN010000594.1 GCA_024228355.1 Maribacter sp.
GTAATCCCCAATTGCTTCAATATCATCTAAAGCATCTGGTGACCATATTAATTTGTAATCCATTTTGAAAGCCTGGCTTTAGCTTCTTCATTAGAAACACCTTTACCGTCTTTAATGGATTGTTGTCCCTTACTAATTTTTTCAAGGACATATAAATGGTATTGTATGTCTTCTAATGTAGAGTTCTCTGGTAAGTGACGAATCAATTCAGCAACTTTGTCTTTTATCGTACTCATGCCTTGATCATATAAAAAATTTCTTGTTTTTTGAAGTAAAATTTTATTGTATCAGCGCGCGAGTTTAAAACTATGCACTTTCAGTGCAAGGCTTTCAGCTGTTTATTAATCAAATGTTGACAATAAGCTAACTAATAACATACACGGAAACTATGCTGCTTTTAGTTTTACAATAGATTCTCTATCGAAAAATAGGACTTTTAGTCCGTGCTTTTGAACCTCTGGACTTTCAGTCCAGAGTGGTTCAGTCTCCTCTATCCTGCCTGGGCGAATTCGCATCTGAATCGGCAATCCTGCTAGATATCCCGGAAATGTGCCTAAGGCTCCTCCCATCCACAAATTGTCGAACCATGAAGGCAGTGGGGAGATCCAAAGACAAATTCCGGCTCCTATTGCTTGAGCCACAAGCACAGTTACAAACAAAGCTCGAACAGGTTGAATATCCTGCCAAGAATACTGAAAGCCAAACGGTGATTCTTTCATTTGTACTTATGCCCTATACCGTGTTGATACATGGAAATATTTCGATATATTGCCTATATAGCACAGAAATAATTCCATATAAAATTATCTGAATAAACATGGAAAATTTACAACTGAAGCATCCATGTTTTCATGGTAGTGAGCTATATCGTGGAAATCAAGAAGTAATTTAGACGGGCAACCAAGAAGGCACCAGGCATATCATTTTTTTTCTATTTCACCTTGAAGTTTTCACACCAACTCTTTTACAATATTTGAAAATTTTACATTTGCTGCACCATGGTGAAATGGGTACGCAGAGATTTTGACCGTATGTTACCAGAAGGTCATTGTAGATTAGCCAGTGTTTTTTGGGTAACTTCTTTCTAAGGGCAAA
>JAAETN010000595.1 GCA_024228355.1 Maribacter sp.
TTATAAAAAAACGGATCATGACATCATGCTTAGTAGTAGAATTGGATTTCAAGACCAGTCCGAAATTGGCTTAGGATTTACCAATAGTTACACCTTTCTCACAGATACAGATGACTTTGATCCAACAAATACTGATGGTGGTATTCCTCTACCCAACAATCAAGGCTACCACTTTAATAGTATTGACCTTGAATATATGTCTAATTCGGCTAAAATACTTTCCTTTATGGGACGGTCAAAGATTGGTCGTTTTTTTAATGGCAATATATACTCGATAGGAGGAACAGTCTTCTTGCGTTTACAGCCCAAGGCACAAATATCATTGACTTTTAATTATGATAATATTTCATTACCGGATCCTTACCCAAGTGCGGATCTTTGGTTGATCAGCCCTAAAGCTGAAATTACCTTTAGCAAATCGCTTTTCTGGTCCACTCTTGTTCAATACAGCAATCAGAGAGATAATTTGGGATTCAATTCACGTTTGCAATGGCGTTTTGCTCCATTATCAGATTTGTACATCGTTTATAACGACAACTATTTTGTGAATCAGTTTTCTCCCCGTTATCGCTCTATAAATCTAAAACTTACGTATTGGTTGAATATTTAATAAACTTTCTTCTTCATGGGATGTTGAAACTTTAGGGTTTTTTTAACGCATTAAAGCCTTAAATTTGAGGCTGGATAATTCCACCACCAATGACGAAATTTCTAAGCGCACTGGCGCTTCTTCTTACAACCCTGTTTTCATTCGCACAAGACCAACACAAAAGTTTCACTGTAAAATACATATCCAGCACAGAAATAATCCCTGACGGTATACTTGACGAGGCTATTTGGGAGAGTGCCGAGAGTGCCCATGACTTTTGGGAACATTTTCCGGTTAATTCAGTTCAAGCCAGCCAACAGTCGGATATTAAGATGCTCTATGACGATAAAAATCTCTATATAGGAATTACAGTAAATGCGGCGGGTAAAAATTACATGGTTCAAACACTAAAACGTGATTTCAGGGCAGGTGACAGTGATAATATTACTATGTTGTTTGACACCTTCAATGATGGAACAAATGCCTTTCTATTCGGAATAAATCCCTTTGGTGTCCGTCGGGAAGGCCTCTTATCAGGCGGCGGTAATGATATAAGGGGATTTACTATGTCCTGGGATACCAAATGGAAGGGTGATTCCAAAATGTATGATAATTACTATACATCTGAGCTTATTATTCCATTAACTGCTTTCAAATTCAAAGAAGGTGAGACCAAATGGGGGTTTAATAGTTATCGTTTTGATACGCAATCCAATGAGACAAGTGCATGGATGAAAATACCCCAAAACCAAAATGTCTTTGGAATGACCTTTATGGGTGATATGATCTTTGAAAGACCATTGGGAAAATCGCGTTCACCAATAGCCATTATTCCCTACATAAACGCAATTTCACAAAAAGACTTTGAAAATGATGACAAATTCAATAATGTTAAAATAGGTGGAGATGCCAAAATTGCTATAGGTAACAGTATGAACCTTGATATTACTGTGAATCCTGATTTTTCACAAGTTGAGGTTGATAATCAAGTTACCAACCTTACAAGATTCGAAGTTTCATTGCCGGAAAAAAGACAATTTTTCATAGACAACAGTGATCTTTTTGGCAGTTTTGGTGATGTTCGGGATGCAAATCCCTTTTTCTCAAGGCGAATAGGTATTGCCAAGGATATTGATGATAATTCAATAGAAAATAAGATTATTGGGGGGTTACGATTAAGTGGCAAATTGAATAAGGACTTTCGTTTGGGCCTAATGAACATACTTACAGAGGCAGATGAAGCCAACGAAATTGCATCCAATAATAATACGATGTTTGCCATACAGCAAAGGGTCTTTGCCAGATCTAATATTAGTATGTTTTTTATTAATAGACAGTCTATTAAGGATTATGATTTTTTGGCTGAGGAAGATAAATATAATAGGGTATTAGGTATGGACTACAACTTAATATCAAAAGACAATAAGTGGAATGGTAAATTCTTTATGCACAAATCCTTCGAACCTGAATCTGACGGTAAAGACCTGGCAACAGGAGGAACTATCGACTATAATTCAAGACACTATAATATTTATTCAAAATTGGTCTACATCGGGGAAGACTTCAGATCAGATTTGGGATTTGTTCGAAGAACGGATATCTTAAAAAGTATTCTTGGTGTAGAACGGGTCTTCTGGCCAAAAAAAGGTGTGTTAAACAGTCATAGTTTTCAATTCTTTCCAATTTTCACATGGAGTCCAAGCATGGATTTAAAGAATACCGATTATACATTGCGAAGCTCATGGGAAGCTAGATTTAATGATTTTTCAATGGTCAGTGTAAATATGTCGAATAGATTTACCTTTCTTACGGATGATTTTGAACCAACCGGTGAGGATGATGCCGTTGCCTTACCGGGTAATCAAGGTTATCATTACAACAGTCTGGAATTTGAATACCGATCAGATCGAAGGAAACTCTTCGCGTACAGTCTGGAGTCTTCCATAGGCAGGTTTTTCAACGGTAAAAGATATTCCGTTGAAGGAATGTTGACCTATCGCTTTCAACCCAAGGTGTTCATATCATTACTTTTTGATTATAATAAATTAGAATTACCCCAACCCTACTCAAGTACAGATCTATGGCTGTTAAGTCCAAAAATTGATATCACTTTTAATAAGTCGCTCTTCTGGTCAACCTTGGTACAATATAGTACCCAACAAGATAATTTAGGATTTAATTCTAGATTGCAATGGCGATTCGCCCCATTGTCTGATCTATATCTTGTGTACAATGACAATTATTTTGTGAACGCATTCGCTCCTAGGTCAAGATCTATAAATCTTAAATTCACTTACTGGTTGAACATTTAAGTGGGTTTAACCAGATTATCAACCTTTTTTTATTTTTTTATATTTGAAAACCACCGACTAAACAATACATCATGGACCATCTTCCCCTTACCGAGGACACTATTATTTTTGGCCTTTTATGCCTCTGTCTAGGTTTTGTTTTTTATACCTCTTCAATAAAGAAAGGATTCTGGAAAAAGTTCTATACCATTATCCCAACCTTGTTAATGTGTTACATGCTCCCGGCCATTCTAACAAGCGTTGGTCTTATTTCTGAAGAAAGTTCAAACTTGTATTATATCGCCAGTCGTTATTTACTGCCTGCCGCCCTGGTATTAATGACCCTGAGTATTGACTTAAAGGCCATAATGAATCTAGGTTCCAAGGCACTGATTATGTTCTTAACCGGTACGGTAGGAATAATCATTGGAGGACCTATTGCAATTCTTATAGTATCAATATTCTCTCCTGAAACAGTGGGTGGAGTAGGTTTTGACGCGGTATGGCGCGGATTAACAACAATAGCAGGAAGTTGGATCGGAGGTGGCGCCAACCAAGCGGCCATGTTAGAGGTGTTTCAGTTCAATCCAAAGAAATTTGGGGATATGGTATTAATTGACATTGTAGTTGCCAATATTTGGATGGCAATTATCTTGCTGGGTATTGGAAAATCCAATCGCATTGATAAATGGTTAAAGGCCGATAATTCTTCGATTGAAACCCTAAAAGCCAAGGTGACCGCCCATACAGAGAAGATTACAAGGGTTACTACCTTACACGACTATATCATCATGCTTTGCCTGGCGTTCTTCGCTGTTGGTCTGTCACACTATTTGGCAGATCATTTCGCAGGATTTTTGGAAAATAACTTTGAGGTCATAAGAAATAAAGAAAAAGCACTATCCTCTTTAGGTTCCAAATTTTTGTGGATGGTCGTTTTCTCAACTACCGCGGGTATATTGCTTTCATTTACCAAAGCTAAAAACTATGAAGGTGCTGGTGCGAGCAAGATTGGTGGATTGTTCATTTATATACTTGTGGCTACTATAGGCATGAAAATGGATTTAAGTAGGTTTCTGGAAAACCCAGGCTTGATAGCTGTAGGTATCATATGGATATCGATTCATGCAGGATTGCTCATATTAGTGGCGAAAATCATCAGGGCACCATTCTTCTTTTTAGCTGTAGGTAGTCAAGCAAATGTCGGAGGTGCTGCCTCTGCCCCAATTGTTGCCGCTGAATTTCATCCTTCTCTGACTTCCGTTGGTATTCTTTTGGCCGTTTTGGGCTATGTTGTCGGTACTGCAGGGGCATATATATGTGGACTTCTTATGGAAGTTGCTGCAAATGTTTAGAATTAAGTAAAGTTTATTGATATTTGCCCCTCAATACTATACCAATGAAAAATATTTTCTTTTTTAGTTTTATTACCCTTTTTTTAATTTCATGTTCTGAGGATACTACAAACACCATGTTCGTCTCTGGTAAGGTGAAAGGTCTTAAAAAAGGCACCTTATATCTCCAAAGTGTTCCAGACTCAACTTTAGTGACAATTGATTCCTTAGAAGTAAATGGGGATGGTAATTTTTCGTTTAAAACCGAATTGGAGAGTCCTGAAATATTCTATTTGTATTTGAACAAAAAAGACAATAATGAAATAAATGATAGGATTACCTTTTTCGGGGAGCCCGGTAACATCACCATTAATACCAATTGGAATACATTTGATGCCAATGCCAAGATCGAAGGTTCTGCTACCCAGAAAAAACTGGAGGAATACAGAAAGACTATGACTAGATTCAATAAACGTAGTATAGAAATAATGCAAGGTGAGATTAACAGTGAAGTGCCAATGGATTCCATTCAGTTGGATTCAATCAAAAAGCTGGCTGAGAAGAATATTCAAAGGGGTTATGTTTATGCGATAAACTATGCACTTATTAACAAGGACTCATATATAGCACCCTATATTGCCTTGACCGAGGTATCTGATGCCAATATCAAATATCTAGATTCAATAAACAATTCATTGACACCAGAAGTCGCGAGCTCAAAATACGGAAAGGCACTCAAGAATTTTCTAGAGCTTAAAAAAAACAATTAAAAAAAACATCCCACCTTGGCGGGATGTTTTTCTAATCTAAATCGTTGAGGTTTATCCTAGTTTATTCAATTGTTCTACTAAGGAAGTGGCCTTCTTTTCCAATTCTTGACGAACTTTGTTCAAATGACCTTTTCTATTATCGACTTTCCTCTCGTTCACTTTTGTAATTAAATCATCAAAAGTCTCAATTGCTGAATCAATGATTTTGGCGCCTTCTTTTGAATCTTGTTTATTATTGGCAGCCTCTACAATGTAAACAGCTTCAATAATATCCCCTAAAACAAAATTTATATCCTTCTTTAAATCTCTTATACTTGCCATTGTTGAAATATTTTGTGCAAAAGTAACCTTTTTAGTTTCCTGTCACTCAGGGAAACACATAAATTTTCGGTTTTAAACAGTTACTTCCAATAGCTTAGCTTCCTTAGTACTGATATCGATTCTGTTGGAATTTGCAGGCACCAATATAGTTTCCCCTTTTTGAATCGAAGTAGAACCATTTTCAGCTCTAATTTTGGCGGCACCACTGACACACATATAAATAGTAAAAGAATCCCTTTCCGAAACATCCAGATTAAAGTCTTTCGTTAGGTGTATGAAATTGGTTTTAAAATAAGGACAATCTACCATGACATTAACGGTATTGGATTGCACATCATAAGCTACTTTAAAATCATCCTTTTTGTCATAATCCATGGCATCCAAAGCCATTTCCGTATGTAGTTCTCTTTGATTCCCGTTTTTGTCCCGTCTATTAAAATCGAAAACCCGATAGGTAACGTCAGAGGTTTGTTGGATCTCAGCCAATAGAACGCCTGCACCAATAGCGTGAATCTTTCCCGTATTTATAAAAAAAGTATCACCCTCCTTGACCGATTCATAATTCAACAAATCCAATAAAGTGTCATTCTCTAAGTTGTCAGCATACTCTTCTTTGGTCACATCCTTGTTAAAACCAACAATAAGGTTCGCCTCTTTATCAGCATCCATTACATACCACATTTCGGTCTTACCGAATGAATTGTGCCTCTCTTTAGCCAATGCATCATTAGGGTGTAATTGAATTGACAAATCCTGTTTCGCGTCTATGAATTTTATTAGAATAGGAAACTCTTTCCCAAATCTATTAAAAACATTCTTCCCTAATAATTCCTCTGGTTCTTGGTTGATCAATTCTTGAAGTGAAGTTCCTGATAATTTTCCATTGGAAATAATAGAGATATCTCCTTGAACAGCCGAAAGCTCCCAACTTTCACCTGTGATATCACTTTCAATGGGTTTACCCAAAACATCCCTGAGCTTGGTGCCACCCCAGAGACGTTCTTTTAATATAGGTTGAAATTTTAAAGGATATAACTCCATATTGATGCTTGTTTCTGCATTATAAATTGTTAGGAAAATCCTATTCTGTACTACTCACCAGAATAGGTTACAAAATTTCTAGGGGTTTCGTAAAGAACCACTTCCAAGTCTTTTGAGGAATCTATATGGGGCCTAAGCTTGTTATAAACCACAATTGCAATATTCTCTGCCGTCGGATTAAGATTCTTGAACTCAGGAACTTCAAGGTTAAGGTTTTTGTGGTCCAGCACATCCTCTATTTTATCCTTTATAAGTTCTTTCAACACCTTCATGTCCATAACAAAGCCTGTTTCTTGATCAATTTCACCGAATACACTCACCACTAAATCATAATTATGACCATGATAATTAGGATTGTTGCATTTACCAAAAACGGCACTGTTTTTAGAATCATCCCAATCATGGCGAAACAATCTATGTGCTGCATTAAAATGTGCCTTTCTGCTTACCTTAACTTTCATGTGCCCGATTTGAAACTAAATAATCATAGAATTTTTCAAAAATAATCTTAAACCAAACTGTGTATTTATCTGGATTTTCCGCAATGTCCTTTTTCACATTCTCGGGTCTCATCCATTTATAATCAGCAACTTCATCAGGGTTAATATGAGGATCACCTTTGTAGGAACCCATCATCACATGATCTAATTCGTGTTCAGTAAGCCCGTTATCAAAGGAAGCCTTATAAATGAAGGAAAACAGTTCTTTGAGATCCACCGAAAAACCCATTTCTTCCCGTAATCTTCTTTTACCTGCTTGAATGTTACTTTCACCCACGCGTTGATGACTGCAACAAGTATTTGTCCATAACAAAGGGGAATGATATTTATGTGCCGCACGTTGCTGTAGCATTGTCTCTCCCCTATCATTCATAATGAACACGGAAAATGCCCTATGAAGTTCGGCCTTTTCATGGGCTTCCATCTTAGGCATGGTCCCGATTTGTTCATCATGGGTATTTACAAGAATAACCTCTTCTTCCTTCATTTTGTAAAAGTAAGGCCTTTACCCAACTTTTAAGTTAAGCCAATAATAAAAAATTGATGAAAGAATTCAACTCCTTGTGATAACAAAAACGGTGCTAAAAGAATCTAGGGGATTTAAGGTAACCTTTTGTTTTGATGAAATCATAACGAAGAATGACTTCAAATGAACCATTGTTGAATGTTGCATTACCCAATTCAGTTATTTCTTTGTCATAAGCCATACCTATTAAAAACGACTCATTCAACTGAAATCCAACCATGCCACTCAAAGCCGCATCCCAACGATATGCTGCACCAAGGATAAATTTGTCATTCAACATAAAATTCGCCGATAGATCTATTTGTAATGGTGCCCCTTCTACAACTTTTGCCAATATGGTCGGCTTAAACTTTAATAAAGGATTCATTTCAAAAACATACCCGGTTATAAGATAAAAATTCATTTGCTCTTTTGCTGAGGATAATGAAGATTCATCAAAATGTGATGTTTGTAAGAACCTGGGTACCGAAAGACCGGCATAGAATTTATCAGTATGATAATAGATACCTGCTCCAATATTTGGCGAAAACTTATTATCAATATCCTGTTCTAATGTCTGATCCGGAGCAAACTGATTTAACTCTGAAAATCGTACATCCAATAAATGGGCACTGGCTTTTAGTCCGAAACTTAACCTACCAACATCAGAAGTTTGTACTGTATAAGAGAAGTCAATATCAAAATAGGTTTCAGACGTAGGTCCAATTTTATCATTAACAATACTCGTACCCAGGCCAATACCATTGTGTCCAACCGGACTATGGAGATTTATAGTTTGTGTTACAGGCGCGCCATCTAAACCGACCCACTGGGATCTATGAAGCGCAGCAACACTTAAATGGCCTCTAGAACCAGTATATGCTGGGTTAACGCTTACGGTATTGTACATATACTGGGTATATTGCGCATCTTGTTGTGCTAAAAGGTCATTGTTGAAAAACATGACACCAAAGGATAGCACAATTAAAATCTGTTTAATTGTACCCATATTTCGTAAGGAAACTTTTTTTAGTATCATCTGTTTATATATAAATAACCTGATATTGATTTTGATTCTCCTGTGGATACTTCGTAATCCAATATATAGAAATAGGTACCTACTGGGAGTTTGTTATCTTGGTTTACAGTAACCCTACCTTCTGAGGTTCCGTCAAACACATTACCTTCGGTATTGTAGGCCTTGGTTGTATAGACCAACACGCCCCATCTATTGAAGATTTTAATGGTATTGTTAGGATTATCATCCAAACCGCTGATTACCAGAACATCATGCACGCCATCCCCGTTAGGAGTAATAACATTAAAGACCTCTACTTCATCATAAATGATATTTGGTTGTAAGTAATCAGGTGTTCCGTCTCCATCAACATCGTCATTGGCATAATTACCATCTCCGTTAACATCTTCATCTATCGTCATAATACTGTCATCATCATCATTTGTATCCCTATAATCTGATTCATCATCACCATCAGTATTTGGCAAGTTGTCAAATGGATCATCCATTTCATCGTTTACATCTACATCAATTGTGGTGTAACCTTCATAACCATCATCTAGACCATCATCGTCCTTATCAGAACCTATGAAAATAACATCGGGAATACCATCTTGATCGTGGTCATGACCTTCTATACTATCAGGTACATTATCATTATCACTATCGTCATCTAGGTAGTCTGGCATATTATCCCCATCAGTATCAACTGGGAATAACCCCAATGATACCACCTCATAAATATCATCCAATCCGTTGCTGTTGGTATCTTGACCACTAGGAGCCACATAGTCTACTGTGGTCTGTGCCTCAACGTTATCTGGTATACCATCATTATCACTATCAATATCCAGATAATCTGGATAACCGTCGTTATCAGTATCCGTTGGGTTGGTTGAAGGATCTCCATCGCCATCGATATCAAGATCCTCAAAACTATCAACGATACCATCATTATCAGTATCAAGATCCGCACCCATTGGATTCACAACAATAGTAATCGTAGCTGTACTACAATTTGATAGATTATCGCAAATAGTATATGTAAATATGTCTGTACCAATAAATCCTGGATTAGGGGTATACGTTATATTATCATCAGCTCTAGAAGCTGGAGTCCCATTATCATTTATGGTTACTATGCCATCAGATGGTATCGTATTTGTAATCGTTGTGAGTGAAGAATAATCATTATCGTTGTTTAATATATAGATGTTGACAGGAACATTTTCATCAGTTGCTACTGAATCATCAATGGCGTCAATAATTGGTAATACGTCTATTGTGACAGTAGCCGTACTACAATCACCAGAAGAGTTACAA
>JAAETN010000596.1 GCA_024228355.1 Maribacter sp.
ATAGTTTTTTTGCTGGGCCCTAAATGGCACGCCATAATAAAATACACCAACGTCATTGAGAAAATGACAGATATTATTACTGATTTTATATAATACCCTCTTTGGTTGAGCAAATTGTAGACTTCCCCAATACTAACATCATGAAAATTACTAAAAACAGACTCAAGATTATGAAAAATCCCATTCAACACTCATCAAGAAGATTGATGAGCGCATGAAGCTTTCTTCTGCGTCTGGAATAAAAACACAACCAGTAAAGAAGGTAGCAAGTAAGTCAGCGCTTGGCACTGTGTCAGGGGCCGCAGTTGGGAGTGCGACCGGTGCGGTGCCGGTAGCGCTGGCCGTGGTGTGGCAGCAGGTGCTGCTTGAGGATTCACGGGATGCTTTATGTGGGGTTTGTTTAATGCGTAAAAGGTAGACCCGTACAAAAAAACGTTGTTGAGGAATGCCTACGTTTATAAAGACTATAAAGTGATTGGGTGGAAGTAATTGTAGCGTTTTGGAAGGTATAACAATGCAAACTGGCTCGTCCATAATTTATTAGCCTGTAATTTTTATTTTGTCTGGACTCACAGAACTTTTAATGACAATATGACATGCGGTACTTTTTTCTATCAAAATAGCATTCTTGACTTTAAAATAG
>JAAETN010000597.1 GCA_024228355.1 Maribacter sp.
CAATTGACTGAGTATTTGAAAATAAGTATGCAGGGTTCTTGAACAAGAAACAACCGTTGTATCCCGCTCTTTTTGCAAGTCCTCAATGTGTTCACGCAAGACAGATTTGCCAACACCCGGCTCACCAATAACAACCGAAAAACCGCCTTGTTGTGAATGGATTTTAATAATGTCAAAGATTTCTTTTTGCTGTGACAACAAGGTTAAATTACTGCGATTAAATGGCTCTTTGGTGATCCCAAAAACAGACTTGATCATGATGCTTCTCCATCTCTGGCTTTATTGGCGTTGAGATAAAGGTCAAGCAAGTTTGCCTCCCCCATGCGCTTGTCTGAGAAGTAAACGATGAATTTATTGCGTTTGGTTCGGTCGTAGCGAACCTGTATTTTCTTTTCCCTTAAATCAACAGGGCATTCATATTTTTGTGAGTTAATGGAAAATACATTGGTTTTGCTAACTTTGCTGTTTTTCTCACAAAAGAAGACTTCCTCGGTAAACTCATCATCAGTGAGAAACTTGATCCGGCTATGGTCAAGGTTAAATCGGTCAAGAGGCACCATTTGAATGCCACTGTGATGCTTTGAATTATATTCATTTTCTATCCATTCATG
>JAAETN010000598.1 GCA_024228355.1 Maribacter sp.
ATGGTATGTTTTTCCATTGGCTCATTTTCATAAATAATGGAACAGGTAGGCCCCATAATCAATTCTAATAATATAACATGTACGGGTGAGAAAATATTGGGGTAAACCCATCGTAAAGCAAGAGGGAGAAATACCATAAGTATGATTGGAATATGAATGGAAATAACATATTGTATCGCTTTTTTAAGATTGGCATAGATCTTTCTGCCCATGGCCACGGCATCCACCATTTTGGATAGGTCATCTTCCATCAAAATCAACGATGCGGATTGTTTGGCAATCTCTGTGCCTTTTTGCCCCATGGCTACACCTATGTGAGCTGCTTTGAGGGCAGGACCATCGTTGACCCCATCACCTGTCATGGCCACAATTTCACCTTTGGATTTTAAAGCTTCAATAATTTTGAGTTTGGCACCTGGATACATTCTTGTATAAATATGAATGTCCTTCATTGCCTCTTGTAATTCCATACCTTCTAATGTAACAAGAACGTCGCCATCCAAAAATTCATGGTTCCCATTAAATTGAATCTGTTTTGCAATCGCCTTGGTAGTAATAGGATTGTCCCCTGTAATAATTTTCACAGCTATCCCTGCCGCTTCAAAATCGTCAAATACAGATTTTATGTTATCCTTTGGGGGATCATAAAAAGCTACTATTCCCTTAAACTGAAAATTAAATTCCTGTTGCCTTAATGGAAAATCATTGCCATCGAAATTTGCCTGGCCAACCCCCAATAATCGATAACCTCCTTTGGCTAATGTAATAATAGCCTGTTGCAATTGTCTTTTTTCAGGTATGGTTAGATTAGAAATTTCTAAAAACGCCTCTGGTGCACCTTTCGCAGCGATAATACGATTTCCTAAGACATCCTCAAA
>JAAETN010000599.1 GCA_024228355.1 Maribacter sp.
ATCAGTTCTTGTTTAGTGACCCGATCTTTGCGTTCTTGGGATTCCATATCAATAATTATACCTTTTTCCCCGGTAAACCGTTATATAAGAGTTTTTTTACCTCTTATAAAGTCTAGTAAAATACCGTAAGTCATTGATAAATAAGGGGTTTATTTTTGACCTTTTTGAATATCAATTACTTAGCTTTAGTAAATATATACTCCATTCCCAATACTCGGGACAACCTGTTGTTTCTGTTACCAGTTACCGTGAATTCCTTATTTTCTAGAAAGTAAACATCAATGTCTCTTTTATGTAGTCTTATCAACCAGTTAATTAACTTAGACATTGAAGTATTGGCTAGAACGATTTTTCGAAAATAAAAAAAATTCGAAATTTGGTTCACATATACAAGCAATACAAAAACAATTAACCTATTGAAAACGTTCAGGAAGCAGCGTATTAATATGTACTCCATTCCCAATACGCTACCCTGTAACTATTTGAATTACATCAAGAAAAAATTATTGGGAAGGTATTGGCTAGGAGTAAACATCAATACATTCAGGGAGTTAAGGTCGTTCAGGGTGGGGGGTGATACAGGAAGGATATGAAGTTATCCATGTTCCTACTATACCACACCCTTGGTTCCAGTACCAACCAGCCTATCCCGTGAACATTCTGGGCACCAGTGTGACCCGCGACTCCTGGTCCAACCTTCTATGGCCAACTTGGGCCAATCATCTTCGACCCGACTAGTGTTCATGCGCACCCATTCGCTACACCTGTCGCAAAACACTTCTTTAGCCACCAGTATGGTCATCCGGTTCTTCCTATCTAGTTA
>JAAETN010000600.1 GCA_024228355.1 Maribacter sp.
ATATTCATTCGTGATACCGAAGACCCATTAACATTGTTGGAAACTGGGAAAACAGGTGGGGTAAATGTCATTGATCTAGCCAATATAAATTCCTGTTCTTTTATCGCAACTCAAGACCTAGGGAAAAAATATAAGGATGGGAGTTTCGAAATATTGGGTCGTTTTGACAATTCCGATATTCGAGGTTGCAATCTAATGGTACTATGAATACCCAAATGTCCTGATTGAACTAGTCTATTACCAATACAAAATAATTTTTCTTGCCACGTTGCAGCAAGACATACTTGTCGTTTATTAAATCCTTTGCGGTAATCAGGTAATCCTCTTTGACCTTTTCTTTATTCACCGAGATTGAATTTTGCTTCAATTCCCTTCTAGCCTCACCATTAGAACTCAAAAAACCTGTTTTAGCTGCCAAGGCACCAATCATATCCAAACCGACTTCAAAATCTGATTTAGATATACGCGCCTGTGCCACACCATCAAAAACATCCAAAAATGTCTTTTCATCAAGTATTTTCAAATCTTCTGAGGTAGATTTTCCGAATAAAATAGTACTTGCCTTTTTGGCATTGTCCAAATCTTCCTTTGAATGAACCATCACAGTAATTTCATCGGCCAATCGCTTTTGCAAAACCCTAAAATGTGGTGCTTCCTTATGTTCATCAATCAATTCCTCGATTTTGTCCTTAGTGAGGAAGGTGAATATTTTTATATACTTCTCAGCATCTGCATCTGAGGTATTCAACCAGTATTGATAAAATTTATATGGCGTAGTTCTATGTGGATCCAACCAAACATTACCGCCTTCTGTTTTTCCGAACTTTGTGCCATCTGCTTTCGTAATCAGCGGACAGGTCAACGCATAACCCTTACCACCACCAATTCTTCGAATTAGCTCGGTTCCTGTAGTTATATTACCCCATTGATCGCTGCCGCCCATTTGAAGCGTACAGTTATTGTTCTGGTATAAATGAAGAAAATCGTACCCCTGAACCAATTGGTATGTAAATTCCGTGAATGACATTCCTTCTTTGGCCTCAGCAGATAATCTTTTCTTTACCGAGTCTTTCGCCATCATATAATTTACAGTAATATGTTTGCCTATATCCCTTATAAAATCCAGAAATGAAAATTCTTTCATCCAGTCATAATTATTGACTAAAATCGCTGCATTATCATCATTACTATCAAAATCCAAGAACCTACTTAATTGGGCTCTAAGAGCTGCTTGATTTAAGCGAAGTGAAGCTTCATCCAATAAATTACGTTCTTCTGATTTACCGGATGGATCACCAATCATTCCAGTGGCTCCACCCAATAATGCATATGGTTTATGTCCGGCTAATTGAAAATGGCGTAACATCATTACACTTACCAAATGCCCAATATGAAGCGAATCCGCAGTTGGATCAATACCGACATAAGCAGACTGCATACTTGTCATTAAATGTTCTTCGGTGCCAGGCATGGCATCGTGTAACATACCTCTCCATTTTAATTCTTGAACGAAATTTGTGCGCATTCCTGGTATAATTTGATGATAGGTGCAAATATAAAAGGAAATACAATGCCTTTACCTATTTGAAATTGGATTTATTATCCTTCAAATACCTAAATTTGAACCATGATTTTGGTCACAGGGGGTACAGGATTGGTTGGTGCGCATCTTTTGCTACATTTAGTACAGAACAATATTCCAGTTAGGGCAATTTATCGGCAAGAAAGCAATTTGAAAAGGGTAGAAAAGGTATTTTCTTATTATTCGCAAAATGCTTCTGCCCATTTCAATAAAATCGAATGGTTACTCGGGGATATCAGCGATATTCCCGCTTTGGAAATCGCATTTAAAAATGTGGATTATGTTTACCACGCAGCGGCATTGATTTCTTTTGACCCGAACGATTATCGAAAACTAAAAAAAATAAATGCTTTGGGCACGGCTAATATCGTCAACTTATGCCTGTCCAATAAAATTAAAAAACTTTGCTATGTAAGCACAATAGGAGCTATAGGTAAGAGTGTAAAAGGAACCAAAGCTACTGAGGAAAATGATTGGACAGGGCAGGTAGCGAATGTTTACGGTCTTACAAAACACCGTGCGGAAATGGAAGTTTGGCGTGGATCCCAAGAGGGCTTACCGGTAGTTATTGTAAATCCAGGGATTATTGTTGGTCCAGGATTTTGGGATAGTGGCAGTGGAAAGCTTTTCACAACCGCCAATAAGGAATATCGTTTTTACCCTCCGGGAGGTACGGGTTTTATTTCGGTAGATGACCTCATTAAAATGATGATTGGACTAATGGATTCTGAAGTTAAAAACAAGCGATTTATTGCTGTGGCCGAAAACCTTACGTTTAAGGATATTTTGACCAGATTATCATTTGAATTAGGAAAAAAAGCGCCTACTAAAGAACTAAAAGTCTGGCAATTGGAATTGGGTCGTGTTTTTGATTATTTTAAAAACTTTTTCACAAGAAGCGGTAGGAAAATCACCAAAAAGACCATTTATTCATTTATGCATCCTGAGTCTTATGATAATCAAAGGATTATCGACACTCTAGGTTTTGAATTTGAGGCATTAGGTAAGGTAATTGCCTATAGTTGCACCAAATTTAAGGAAGAGAATCCTTAGTTTTAGTTGATTTTCTCCTTTTTATAGGACTCTTCATCAATTTGTTCTTTAATTCCAAACTATCTTTTATTCTTTTTGACTCGGACATTTGTTCTTTCTCCTCATCTAGCTGCTTTTCTATTTCTTTATACATCGCTTCATATTCTTTGGGCAAAGAGGCATAATACCTATCACTTGCAACAAATTGCAGACTATCTATTCCATATTTGGAAAAAACGAATGTCGTAGGATCAATCTTATTTTCATGTAGGGCCGTTACACTTAAATTTCTAGCGGAATTTAATATGGTCATATCCTTTAAGATAATGATCATTTTATCCTTAGGAATCAAATTTTCCGGTTTATCAAGTAGTTTCTCCCCACATGAAGTTAGGAGTATGACCAATAAGAGTACAAATAGGTTTTTCATCAATCTCTGTTGAAAGTTAAGCGTTTTGCATTTCTTTGGGTCGAAAACTTGCCCTTTTCATAAGCCAGATGTCCATTCACGAAAGTATGTGACACTTTTGATCTAAAGGTGTAATTCTCAAATGGTGACCATCCGCATTTGTATGCGATATTCTCTTTGGTAACCTCCCAAGAATCGTCTAGGTTTACAATAGCTAAATCCGCATAGAATCCTTCTTTCACATAACCCCTATCTTTAATCTGGAATAATTTTGAAGGATTATGGCACATCTTTTCTACTATCCTTTCCAAGGAAATGATGCCCTCATGATATTTTTCCAACATGGCCGGTAAAGCATGTTGTACCAAAGGTCCGCCTGAAGGCGCTTTGGTGTACACATTGTTCTTTTCTTCCAGGGTATGCGGAGCATGATCAGTTGCAATTACGTCAATACGATCATCGAGCAATGCCTCCCAGAGTTTACCTCTGTCATTGGCTTTTTTTATGGCAGGATTCCACTTTATCAACGTACCCTTTGTATCATAGTCTGCATCAGAAAACCACAAATGATGAATACATACTTCGGCGGTTATTTTCTTTTGCTCCAATGGAATGTCATTTCGGAACAAATCTGTTTCTTTACCTGTTGACAAGTGGAATACATGAAATCTTGCCCCTGTCTTTTCGGCCAATTTTATGGCTTTTGACGAAGATAGATAACAAGCTTCGGCACTTCGTATCATGGGATGATACTTGACCGGAATAGCATCGCCATATTGATCTTTATATTTTGCCAAATTGTTTTTTATCGTTGTTTCATCCTCGCAATGTGCTGAAATGACCATTTCGGTATTTCTAAAGATCTTTTCGATAACCTCCTCATCATCAACCAGCATATTTCCAGTTGAGGACCCCAGAAACAATTTGACACCCGAACAAGCATGCTTATCCAAGCGTTTCAATTCCTCTAAATTATCATTGGTGCCACCAAACAAAAAAGAGTAATTAGCGAAAGAAGAAGCTTCTGCAAGAGCAAACTTTGCCTCTAATTTTTCAATAGTCGTTGTTTGCGGGTTTGTATTGGGCTGCTCCATAAAACTTGTAATGCCCCCAGCAACGGCTGCTCTGCTTTCTGAAGCAATACTCCCTTTATGAGTTAGCCCAGGTTCCCTAAAATGCACTTGATCGTCGATGATTCCAGGTAGCACAAAACTACCTTGAACATCAATAACTTTGGCATTATCATCACTGATGTCTTTATCTACCCTAACAATCAATTCATTATCGAGTAAAATATCGCTTTCAAATATTTTGTTTGCATTGACTACTTTGGCGTTTTTGATCAAAACCTTACCCATAATCAGAATTTATTTTTTTGAAAAATACTTTTCAATTTCATTTTCATAACCCCAAATATGGCTTCGCTGATAATTGAAGAACTCATTTTGGACTTCCCCTTTACCCGATCTCTGAAAATAATAGAGACCTCTTCAATTCTATATTTTTTTAGATGTGCCCTAAATTTCATTTCGATTTGAAAAGCGTAGCCAACAAACCTAATGGAATCAAGATTAATACTTTCGAGTACATGTCTTTTATAACATACAAAACCAGCAGTGGGGTCGTGTACCCTCATCCCCGTTATCAATTTTACATAAAAAGAAGCCCCGTAAGAAAGTAATACCCGGTACAAAGGCCAATTTACGACATTAACTCCCTTCTTATACCGGGATCCCACAACTACATCGGCGCCATTTTCACAGGCCCTATGTAGGCGTAATAGGTCTGATGGGTTATGGGAGAAATCGGCATCCATCTCAAAAATGTAGTTATATTTTTTTGCTATCGCCCATTTAAATCCGTGAATATATGCTGTACCTAATCCAGTCTTTTCTTTGCGTACTTCCAAAAATAATTGATCCGGAAATTCCTTTAGCATATTTGCCACGTGCTCTGCGGTACCATCAGGTGAATTGTCATCAACTACGAGAACGTGAAAATCTTTCTTTAAATCAAAGACAGCTCTAATAATGGCATCAACATTTTCAATCTCATTGAAGGTGGGTATAATGACCAAACTGTCTGACATAGACTTAATAGAATTTGCACAAAAATAGTGTATTAAAAACTCTGGAAGAATTTGATATTGCTATTTATCATTTTTTTAAACCTTTCTATAAAGGTCAGAATTTGTAATTTTGCGCCCAATCAAGATTCAGCAATGTCATTGAAATTACCAAAGCTTTTTTTATACCTATTGGGTTCAATATTGGTCCTAAACCTTTTACAGGCCCATTTTACGGAACTTATCTTTGACGAGGCCTATTATTGGCATTATGCCAATAAATTAGCTTGGGGTTATTTTGATCACCCGCCCATGGTCGCATTAATGATAAAACTCAGTGGGTTTTTCTTCGATAATGAATTAGGTGTTCGTTTTGTTAGTTGTCTTTTGACTACAGCTACTTTTATTGTTTTATGGTTATGCATTGACAAACCCAAGAAAGAAAAATTTGTACCACACTTTTTTGTGCTTGTTTTTTCAATGACGTTGTTCAATGTTTATGGTTTTTTCACTTTGCCCGATACTCCCCTGCTTTTCTTTACTGCATTATTCCTTCTTGTATATAAGCATTTTATTAAGTCACCATCTTTTCTTTTGGCATTTGTGTTGGGAGTGGTTATGACCGCACTCATGTACAGCAAGTACCATGCGGTTTTGGTGATTTTCCTTGTGTTGTTATCCAATATGAAATTGATTCTAAACAAATATGCATGGGTTGCAGTTTTTATAGCTCTGTTATGTTATTCACCCCATTTTCTATGGCTATATGAGAACGATTTTGTATCAATAAAATATCATCTTTTTGAGCGGCCTAATGCTGCTTATAACTTCAAAAAATACACTCTGGGATTCTTGGTTAATCTGGTCGCCATTTTTGGGCTTACATTTCCATTCATTTACTACGCAATGTTTAAGACCCGGTCAAAGGATTTATTCACCAAAGCGCTTTTATATTTGACCTATGGTATTCTAATTTTCTTTTTTATCTCTAGCTTCAACAGAAGGGTACAGACGCAATGGATAATTGTTATATGTATACCTGCCGCTATTCTTGTGTTCAATTTTATCATGGAGAACAAGAGTGTTCGTAAATGGGTTTATAGACTGGGAATTATCAATATTGCTATGATTCTATTTCTACGATTTGGCTTGATTTATGAACCTTTATTTCCAATTATTTATGAATCCCACGGCAATAAGACGTGGATGGCTGAAATACAATCAAAAGCAGGTGACAATCCCGTTGTTTTTGAAAATTCATACCGTAATGCGCCTATGTACGCTTTTTATACTGGAAAAACATCGTTCTCACTGAACAATATAAATTATAGACAAAATCAATATTCAATAGATGATTCCGAAGAGGAAGTTCAACATAAAAAGGTGCTTTACGTTTCAAAATATGTTAATGACAGGGAATTCACTTTTCCAAAAATAAATGGTAGCATATACTATGCACACTTTATTGATGATTTTGAATCTTTTAGAAAGCTGAGGTGCTTCGTAGACAAAGAATTCTTCACCTTGAGTGAAAAAGAACATCTTCTCAAAATTTACAATCCATATAACAAGGATATTCCCCTAAATAAATTGCATTTTGCCATAGCCTTTTTGAATGAAGCAAAGCAGTTTAAAGAACTTGTGCCAACTAAGATATCTCCCAAGAATGATAAAATACTCGATTTAAAATCAAATGATACCACTCTTTTTACGTTTAAGTTACCACAACCAAAAAAAATTGAATCGCCGGGCTATTTTAAAATTGTAATTTCAGAAAACGGATTGCGGCATGGATTGAACAGTGCAACAATTAAATTAAAATAAATGGAGCCCATTCTTAGAAATATAGTAGGGATAGATTGGATTACCATTCTAATTTTTCTAAGCCTTTTATTTGTGGTTTTGGCTAAAGGTGTTTTTTACTCAAGATTCTTAAATTTCATCATTCTACCTTTTAACAATAAGTACATTTTCATGTACAATAAAAAAGAAAAGCTGTTGAATTGGTTTAATCTGTTTTTTGGTCTGTTTCTGATTATCAACCTTTCGCTATTCTTATTTATAGGAAGCGACATTCTACTTGATTCTGTCCAAAATTCCGCAATTATACGTTTTCCGTTGATATTGGGGTCATTAGTGCTTTTTCTATTTATCAAATTAGCCCTACAATTGGGAAATGGTTTCATCTTTGGAACAGAAAAAACGATAACCGAGGTGATTTTCAAGAAATTGTCATATTTCAATTACAGTGGTTTGATTATGTTTGTGGCCAATGTTATTCTAACCTATATCGCAATTGGGTCAAAAGTTGTGTTTTATGTAGCATTTTTGCTAATTCTTTTAGTTAATGTAATTGGCTGGATAACCATCCTAAGGAATCATCAAAAATTCATAACTAGCAACTTTTTCTATTTTATTTTGTACCTTTGCGCTCTTGAAATTGCACCGTTTATCCTCATCGGAAGCTTTCTAAAAGACTAGGATTTATGAAAATAAAGACGATTTTGGTGTCGCAGCCTGAACCTAAAATGGAAAACTCTCCTTATTCCAGATTAATAAACAAAGAAAAAGTTAAAGTTGATTTTAGACCATTTATTCACGTTGAAGGGGTCGATGCCAAGGGTGTTCGTCAGCAAAAGATAGATTTAAACGACTATACTGCTATTATCCTTAATAGCAGAAATGCTGTTGATCATTTTTTTAGAATTGCTGAAGAAATGCGATTTAAAGTGCCGGACACGATGAAATATTTTTGTCAGTCCGAAGCTGTTGCCTACTACCTGCAGAAATACGTTGTTTATCGTAAACGCAAGATTTACGTTGGTAAGATGAATTTCAGCGACCTTGTTCCTTTATTTAAAAAATACAAGGAAGAAAAGTTTCTTTTACCCTCTTCAGATGTTCTAAAACATCAAGTTCCCGAAAAGTTGGATCAATTGGGCGTCGATTGGACAAGGGGTATATTCTACAAAACAGTAATCAGCGATCTTTCGGATTTAAGGGATGTATATTATGATGTTCTGGTATTCTTCAGCCCATCTGGCATAGAGTCATTATTGAAGAATTTTCCTGACTTTGAGCAAAATGATACTCGTATCGCAGTATTTGGTAATTCTACGATTGATGCAGCCACGGGAGCAGGCTTGCGGATAGATATAAAAGCGCCAACACCAGATACACCATCCATGAGCATGGCGTTACAAAAGTATATTACTACGGTAAATAAAAAGTAAACAAAAGGCCTCAATGTGAGGCCTTTTTTTATTGCTTTCGAATGATTGCACAAAGCAATTCCAAGACCAAAAACGATTAAAGGTCCAATGCGATGGTTTTCCAGAAATATTCTTAGGATCTCTATTTTATTTTCCCCAAAACCCGAATACCTAATACTTTCCAACCTAGTATTAGCAGTGTACCACCCAAAGGGGTCATTAAGGCAATAATTTTGAAATCAAAAGTGGTCAAATCATTGGTAGCAAGAAGATATATAGTAAATGAGAAAAGTATAACTCCCAATGCTATCAGA
>JAAETN010000601.1 GCA_024228355.1 Maribacter sp.
GAGATGGTTATCCCTAACGAAAGGAAAAAACCAAACGGATCTGATGTGGATTTACAAACTCTTATACCTTGCCATGTTAACAGGGCAAACATAACAACAATACTTGTCGTCCCTATAAATCCAAATTCCTCACCTATTATTGAGAAGACAAAATCATTATCACTCATCGGAAGGAAAAATAATTTCTGTCGGCTCTCTCCCATTCCCAAACCAGCTATACCCCCAGAACCAAGTGCAATCCATGATTGTATTATTTGATACCCAATTCCCATAGGATCTTTCCAGGGATCAAGAAACGCCAGCAGTCTGTTATGTCGATACTCTGGGATGTTGTGCATTATTTGATAAATATGGGGAATTGATGCTATCATTGTAAATATCACGTAAACTATCCTGGTGCCCCCTACCATTATCAAAACAAAGGTTATCATTGATATGAACATAGCGGTACCAAAATCAGGTTCCTTTAGAATAAGCAGGGAAACAATACCTACTAATATGATCGGAGCCACAAAACCTTTTACGAAGGTCGACATCTTTTCCCGGTTCTTTGCAATATACCCTGACATGAAAATAACCATTGCAAGTTTAGCAAATTCCGATGGTTGATATCCAAAATAGCTTCCAAACCTTACCCATCGACGAGCACCATAAGCAACTGTTCCTATATTCGGAATAAGCACAACAACCAGACCAACGAGCGCAATAACAAGAATTGCAGTACTATATTTCTGCAGATAATGATAATCAATTCTCATCGTAATCAACATGCATATTATTGCAATGAAAACCCACATAATATGTCTTAAAAAAGCAGTATTCATTACATGAGTACTATTAGTTACTTTCGCTGAGCTTGTACTGTAAATCATAATTATTCCGATTACGAGGAGAGTCGTAACTAGATACATTATGATATTTGCCGGTTCTAACCTACGTATGGCGGCCAAGCTGTAACCTGTACCTTGATCAGAATGCATTTCTTTATCGTATGTATGTTGATTTTCTATTACATTCATAATTTTAGTGTTATCAAGCTAAAGAGCGCCATTATTGCGGCAATTATAAAAAACCTCATAGTAATCTTGGTTTCCGGCCAACCCTTAAATTGAAAGTGATGATGTATGGGTGCACACATAAATAATCTCTTACGTGTGAATTTAAAAACACATACCTGCAATAAAACAGAGACAGCTTCTACAATAAAGATACTTCCTATAAAAAAAATAAGAAGTTCCTGTTTCACAATAATAGCTACAATTCCAAGTATACCTCCCAGTGGTAATGAGCCTACATCTCCCATAAATGTCTGTGCAGGAAAGCAATTAAACCACATGAATCCCAAACCTGCACCCACCAATGCAGAGCAGAAAATACTCCATTCTCCGGCACCTGCTATAACCTGGACTTGTAAATCGCTGCTAAAGACAACACTACCCACAATGTAGGCTATTAAAGTAAATGCCATACCCGCAATCACGGTACATCCAATTGACAACCCGTCGAGACCATCTGTAATATTGACGGCATTTGACATCCCTACTGTAAAAAACATCACCATCAACACATAAAACGCTCCAAGATCAGGCCTGACTCCTTTGAAGAATGGTATTACAAGCCTCGTTCCTTCTTCAATATCCTTGAAATGAAAGTACAGTATTAAGCCAATTATCAACCCCAGTCCACATTGAAAGAAAAGTTTTGATCCACTGGTCAAACCTGGTGAGTGTTTCTGGGTCAGTTTTATATAGTCATCAAAAAAACCTAGAATACCAAGCCAGATAGCCGTAAACAAAACTAATAAAATATATATGTTAAAAATATCACACCAAAGCAATGTAGAAATAATAATTGCAATCAATATGATAATACCGCCCATTGTGGGTACGTTTTTCTTATCACTGTGAAGATCTTTTA
>JAAETN010000602.1 GCA_024228355.1 Maribacter sp.
TCAATTTCGGTTGCATCAAAATAGGCAAGGTTATATACAAAATCCAAATCAACATCGTCATTATCATGAAACTCACGCACAAAGATCATCAAAGGCGTTTGTTCATAGCCATGTAATAACGTTTTTACTTGAGTTGAATATGAATCGAAATACGCATCATAGTCGTGATTCTCATAAGAGAGACTGATGTCGAATAACTGTTTACGTCTAACATGGTGTAGTCTAAGGTCGCGATTTAAATCACTAATAGGCAGCCGTTGATGCCGATAATTTTGTTTTAACTCCCACCCAATACTTTGTAACAATGTTTTAAAACTTAAATCGGTTCCAAAAGTCAAACGAACCGCACTAACACCGACAAATAATCCAACAGTTTCCTTGAAAATCGCATTCTGACGATTGAGAACCGGCAACCCCACTGCCAACTCCTCAGTTCGAGAAGTACGGGTCAAACAGACATATAATGACCCTAAAATCAGATGAAAGGTCGTGGCATCACAGCTTTTTGCCAGTGCAATCAAACGATTATAGAAAGGACGTGCTAATGATAACACCCGACGTTCACTTGGTGGTGTCTTGTCAACAAATTGGTCTAAATAACGCGGCGAAAACAACGGCTCTGGCAACGTTTGATATTTTTCTAACCAATAGTGATGTTGTCTTTGATAACGATCTGATTCAATATAGGCTCGATCATTATTAACAAATTCTAAATAAGACGGTGCAACGCACTCAATTGTTTGACCATCTAATAATTGCGTGTAAATTTTTGCGATAGACTGATTTATTAAAGAAATTCCCCAACCATCGACAATTAAATGATGATATTTCTGGAACCAGAAAAAACAATTCTCATCAATCTTTAATAATGCAAAATCAAATAACGGATTTTCGTACAAATCAAACGGTTGAACAAATTGTTGTTGCATCCAGACCCGAACAGATTTGTGTGGATTGCTCTCCCGGGAAAAATCATGGATCGACATGGTAACCGATAAATCTTCAAGGAAA
>JAAETN010000603.1 GCA_024228355.1 Maribacter sp.
GAATCATTATTTTACACATGCGGGCGGAGGAGGTGGTTATTATTGTGAGATCAGAATTTACCCTGAAAATGGAAAAGGAAGCGTTATTATGTTTAATCGCACAGGTATTCGTGATGAACGATTTTTAGATAATCTTGACAACTACTTTATAAAAGAATAACAGTTTTTAAGTAACGATTTACTTGATGTTGAACAGCAATAATAGAATAGATGAAGATAGTTAAATACCAACTCTGGCATTTTTTACTACTAGTTGCCTTATTGGCATTTTTGTATAATTATGCTTGTGTGGACCCGGTAATTCTCCAAGGGGAATTATGGGGCATTAGTACATTAACATGGTTTGTATTGGCCATTTTAAGTCCTATCGTTCATCAGCTTTATGTACTACTTTGTTGGCGCTATGAGCTGTACTATAACAGCGTATCCAATTTCTTTGGTAAGAAAGGTTTTGGACTATATAAAAAAGGGTTTGCCTTCCTAATTCTATCCCGCCCAATTACCATTATTTTATTGGCTATTTCTAACGCCTTTACATTGCCTATTAACACCTTATTATCTTATGTTTTATCGGGGATACTGCTAATTCCCGGTATTTATCTCTTCTACTCCATAAAAAAGTATTTTGGTTTTGATAGAGCTTTTGGGATTGATCATTTTTATCCTGAAAAATTTAAAAACGAACCAATGGTCAAACGAGGTATTTTTAAATACTCGGCAAATGCAATGTATGTCTTTGGGTTCTTGATTCTTTGGGTACCAGGTATTTTGCTACAATCAAAAGCAGCGGTACTATTGGCTTTGTTCAATCACATTTATATCTGGGTCCATTATTATTTTACCGAATTGCCCGACATGAAAATGATTTATAAAAAGGATAGTTAAAATTGCATGAATACCATTAAACTGATATAATCAAATGAAAATAACAAAATTGGTCATTAAAGCTTTACTAGTCACTCTATTACTTATGTCCTGTAATTCAAAACAAGAGGGTAAGTCGGTCACCATACCGGATTACGAACCCGATGACCAACTATTATATGACGCTATTGTTGCCATGGACAAAGCTTATTTTGATGCCTACAACAGTTGTGATTTGAAAACACAAACAGCACTATATTCCGAGGATATTGAATTTTATCATGATCAGGGAGGGGTAATGACCGTAAAAGAGGATATTATAGATGCCATAGAAAAAAACATTTGTGGTAGGGTCACCCGGGAATTGGTTGAAGGCAGTATTGAGGTATATCCTATTAAGGATTATGGTGCCGTACAAATGGGATATCATAAATTCCACAATAATCAAGAGCCCAATGCCCCGGCAAATCCGAGCAAATTCATTATGCTTTGGCAAAATGAAAATAATGCATGGAAAATTACAAAAGTCATTAGTCTGCATTGATAAAATAAAGGACTAGAAAAACGGAAAGTGTATTGCTAATATTCTAATAGGTTTAGTATCTTTCACAGACACTATCAAAACCGAATTGTTGATTTACAAAACCACTTAAATGAAACCACTTCATCTATTATTGATTGCATTACTTGTCTTACCCACTTCAATACAATCCCAAAGAAGAAAAAAGAACATCCCTCCTCCACCAATTGTCCAAGACTCCATGTTCCATGGCCTTAAATGGCGAAACATAGGGCCTTTTCGTGGTGGGCGTAGTGTTGCCTCCAGTGGCGTTGTTGGTCAACCCATGACCTATTATATGGGAACCACGGGTGGTGGTATTTGGAAAACCGTTGATGACGGCATTACGTGGAAAAATGTTTCTGACGGGTTTTTAAAAACAGGCACTGTTGGCGATATCGCGGTATCTGAAAGCAACCCAAATATCGTTGTTGTAGGTATGGGTGAACATGCCGCCCGTGGAGTAATGACCTCTATGGGAGATGGCGTTTACAAATCTACCGATGCGGGCAAAACTTGGAATCATATTGGGCTGGATAAAACCCGCCATATTTCAGATGTTATCATACACCCTACAAACCCTAATATTATCTTCGTCGCAGCCCAGGGAGCACAATATGGCCCCTCACCAGACCGGGGTGTTTATCGTTCTACCGATGGGGGTGCAAATTGGGAAAAAGTATTGTTTATTAATAACAAAACGGGGGCCTCCTCCCTATCCATGGATATGAATAATCCATTCATATTATATGCGGCAATGTGGGAGCACCAGCGATATGCATGGACCATGGAATCTGGAGGCAAAGGTTCAGAACTTTACAAATCCACCGATGGGGGAAGCACATGGAAAAAAATGAAGGAAGGTTTACCCAAAGAATTTGGCAAAGCAGGAATATCAGTTTCCGGGGCAAATCCTGAACTTGTATTCGCAGTTATCGAAGCGGAAGGAAAAAAAGGTGGGGTGTATCGTTCGGATGATGCAGGTAAAAAATGGACACAAGTCAACAAAGACCGCATCAATATTGCACGTTCTTGGTATTATATGGAAATCTTCGCTGATCCCCAGGATGAGAATTTGGTTTATGTACTCAACGCACCTGTAACAAAATCCATAGATGGTGGCAAGAACTTTAAACCGCTCTCAACGCCTCATGGTGATAACCATGACCTTTGGATCAATCCAAAGGATAATTCCAAAATGATCAATTCCAATGATGGGGGTGCCAATGTTTCCAACAATGGCGGAAAAAGTTGGAGTTCACAACAGTACCAACCAACATCGCAATTCTATCGTGTAATTACAGACAATTTGGTTCCTTATAACGTATATGGAGGGCAGCAGGATAATTCTGCCATTGCCATTGCCAGTCGCACCAATGACCAAGGCATTGACTGGAAAGATTGGTATTCTGTAGCCGGTTGTGAAAGCGCTTATTTGGCCTTTGACCCCGATAATCCTGAAGTAATTTTCGGAGGATGTTACCAGGGTATCATTGAAAAATGGGTGCGGGCTTCCAGTGAAGGCAAATCCATCAAGGAATATCCTGAACTGGCATTGGGCAATGCCCCTAAGGATTTTAAGTTCCGTTTTAACTGGAATGCACCAATCATTAGCTCACCGCATGACAGAAACACTATTTATCATGCTGGAAATGTGGTTTTCAAGTCAGTAGATGGTGGCAATAGCTGGGATATTGTAAGCCCTGACCTTACCCGCAATGATAAATCAAAACAAGGGCCTGGAGCGGGCCCTTATACCAACGAAGCTGCAGGAGGTGAAAATTACAATACCATTATGTATTTGGTTGAATCGCCCCACGAAAAAGGTGTGCTTTGGGCGGGTAGCGATGACGGACTGATTCATATAACCAAAGATGGTGGGCAGAACTGGGAGAATGTTACGCCCCCAAATCTAAAAGAGGGAATTGTTAATAGTATTGAAGTATCTCCTCATGACCCAGCAACGGCATATGTGGCCGTTATGCGCTATAAAACTATGGATTTAAAACCTTATATTTTCAAAACTTCGGATTATGGTAAAACATGGTCCAAAATCACAAATGGTATTACCGGTGAACACACTTTTGTACGAGTAGTTCGTGAAGATAAAAAACGAAAAGGCCTATTGTATGCTGGAACTGAAACAGGATTGTTCATCTCTTTGGATGATGGCCTAAACTGGCAACCATTTCAATTGAATTTACCAGTTGTTCCCATCAATGATCTGATAATCCAAGACAATGATTTGGTTGCAGCTACTGCCGGACGTTCTTTCTGGATATTGGATGATATTGCGGCTATACAAAATATTGATACTCCAAAACAACCAGTGAAGATCTTTAAGCCTAAAGACACCTATCGCATTTTTGGAGGCAGTACCGACAAACCCGTTCCAGGATTGGGTCAGAACCCAAAATCGGGCGTTACTTTTGACTACTATTTAGATAAAAATGCCGACAGTCTAAATTTGGAATTGGAGGTCATGCACAACGGTAAGCTCATTCGCACCATTACCAATAAAAAACCCAAGGAATTTAAATCTTGGCCCGGGGGGCCTTCAAAACCGCAAGTACTTCCTTCAAAAAAAGGGTATAATCGGTTTACATGGGATTTTAGAAAAGAGACTTTGCCAGCTGTTGATAAAGTGTTTGTTTATGGGAATTATGCCGGTGCTAAAGTGGGCCCTGGAACCTACGCCCTACGATTGACTTTGGATGGATTGACTTCCGAAACCGAGGTGAATATTTTACCTAATCCTAAGGTAATAGCAAGCATGGACGAATATGCGGAACAACAGTCAGTCTTGGATCAAATTGAAAGTGCGATCAAAAACATTCATGAATCTGTAACAGCAATGCGTTCGGCTAAATCACAATTAAAGGATTATGCCAAGTTGTTGAAAGAAAATGAAAAAGCAAAAGAACTATTGGAGAAAGGGAAATCCCTTATTGAACGTATTGATACCTGGGAGCAAAGCTTAATACAACCCAATCAGAAGACCTTTCAGGATGTAATCAACTTCAACAATCAATTGAACGC
>JAAETN010000604.1 GCA_024228355.1 Maribacter sp.
AAAGCCAATAGCATTATTCGGGATTTATATTAAAATGTAACAAAAAAGGGTTCTAACATGCTCATTTTTTGGCATTTTATAACTAAATTCACAGATGTTTTTTAAAATATTTAAGACCTTATAATTAATTCTATAGTATGAAAAATACGAGTAAAGACAAGAACAAGATTCTTGCAAACGAAAATTCAAGAAGGACCTTTGTGAAAAATACGGCATTGCTTTCTGGAGCGGCAATGGTATTACCAACTTTTCAAATGGATGCGATGGTGAATGTATTCAACGACAAGAAATTAAAGATTGCACTCGTAGGTTGCGGCGGTCGTGGAACCGGTGCTGCTGTTCAGGCTTTGAAAGCTGATGAGAATGTTGAGTTGGTTGCAATGGCCGATGCTTTTGAAGATAGATTAAAGGGTAGTCTTATGAACATTTCCAAGGAAATGGGTGAGTCTAAAAAAGTGAAGGTTAAAGATGAGCATCAATTCGTTGGATTTGATGGCGCCAAAAAGGCTATGGATTTAGCCGATGTGGTAATATTGGCAACTCCTCCAGGCTTTAGACCTGAACATTTTGAATATGCTATTAACAATGGTAAGCATGTGTTTATGGAAAAACCTGTAGCAACTGATGTTCCTGGTGTTCGTAAGGTACTAGCAGCTGCTAAGAAGGCAAAAGAAAACAAATTGAACGTTGTCGTTGGTCTTCAAAGGCATTACCAAGATAACTATTTAGCGGCTTTGGATCAATTAAAGCAAGATAAAATAGGTAAGATCGTTTCAGGCCAGGTGTATTGGAACAGTTCTGGTGTTTGGGTCCGTGAAAGGAAACCGGGACAATCTGAGTTGGAATATCAAATGCGCAACTGGTATTACTTTAATTGGTTATGTGGTGATCATATTCTTGAGCAACATATTCACAATATAGATATTGCCAACTGGTTTATTGGGGAAACACCTATTTCTGCACAAGGAATGGGAGGTAGACAAGTAAGAACAGGTAAAGATCATGGTGAGATTTTTGACCATCATTTTGTAGAGTACACCTATCCAAGCGGAGCAGTTATAGCCAGCCAATGTAGGCATCAACCTGATACCATGCGTAGGGTTTCGGAGTTTTTCCAAGGAACCAAAGGAACAGTATCTACAGCTGGTGACAAAACGGAGATGAAAGATTGGGACGGTAATTCAATATT
>JAAETN010000605.1 GCA_024228355.1 Maribacter sp.
CCTGTTCTTGATTACAGACTATAGTGGTCTTGATCCAGAAATTACAGTAGCTACTGGAGATTTAGGCTCTGGTGTACCAACAAGAGGAATTGATTGGTCAGGTTTTCCAAATCCTAGAACAGTGACTGTTGGAATTAACGCATCATTTTAAATAAAAAAATTGTAAATCATGAAAAGATTAAATATCAAATATTACTTATTAACGCTCCTATCGGTAATGGCGCTGAGCTCTTGTACCAATTTGGAAATTGAAGAAACTGATTCAATAATCAGTGAAGGTTTTCAAGGGTTGGCCGACCCAACGTCTACCGTTGATGAATTATATAATAGATTAAATGGCCAATATGGTGACCAAGGTAACCGTTTCGCGCTTATGGAAGTGACCTCGGATGCAGCCATAGTGCCTACCCGTGGTACAGACTGGGGTGATAACGGACAATGGTCTAGTTTGCATCAACACCTATGGACTCCTGAACACGTATTTGTAATAAATACTTGGAATGACTGGAACGCAAATCAGTTGATTGCCTCCCAGATTATGGATTCTCGTTCTAATCCAACTGCCACAAATGTAGGTGATGCCAGTTCTATCAGAGCATTAAGCATGTGGACTATTCTTGACTTTTATGGACAGGTACCCTTTAGAGATGTCACCTTACCATCATCAACATTGCCAGAAGTCTTTATAGGTGATGCTGCGGTTAATTTCATAATTGCAGATATAGACCAAGCAATATCAAGTCTTCCAGCTGTAACTGCAGGTAGTGGAGATGCCAATGGAAGAGCTAGCAAAGCTGCTGCAAGATACCTCAAGGCCAAAGTACTTTTGAATAAACATATTTATTTAGGATCCGGATCTGCCGATAGTGGAGATATGTCCGCCGTTATTTCATTGGTTGATGAAATTGCTGCTGATGGTTATGATCTTCAAGCTGGCTACTTTGAATTGTTCAGGGATTCACCAGATAACGAAACCATTTGGTCTTTAAAATCTGGCGTTGGTAACCGTATCTTTAATGGATTGCACTATAATTCTACATCATTAGGTGGAGGAGGCTGGAATGGCTTTGCTACCCTAGCTGAATATTATGATCTATATGAAGGTGATCCAAACTCTAACCGCGTTGAATTGGACTTTACTCCGCTGGATGGTCAAGAAGAACGTAGAGGTGGTGTACCTTCCGCTGGTACTCCTTTTACCGGTGCTCCTGGAACAACGGATGATGGAGGTTTTGAAGTCGGTTCAAATGTAGGTAGTGGTTTCTTGGCTGGCCAACAATACGCACTTGACGGTACTCCATTGACAGATAGAGCTGGTGCCCCTTTAACTTTCAAAAGAGATTTCAAAGATGGTACAGGCGCTGATAACATCATCAATAACGATGAAACCACAGGTATTCGTGTAATTAAGTACAATCCGCGATTTGGAGAATTTCTTGGTCATGAAATAGTATTCAGATATGCAGATGCACACTTAATGAAGGCTGAAGCAATGTTTAGAAGCGGAGGCGACCCTACTGCTATGGTTAATGATTTAAGAACCATAAGGGGGGCTTCGCCATTAGGATCTGTAAGTGAACAAGACCTTTTAGATGAAAGAGGTCGTGAACTTTTTGCCGAAGCTTGGAGAAGAAATGATTTAATTCGTTTTGGACAGTACACAAGAGACTGGCAATTTAAAGCTGCTGGATCAATCGGGAATGATAAATACAAATTATTCCCAATTCCATCGAGTCAATTGCTTGCAAATCCTGCTTTGATTCAGAATCCAGGGTATTAATATCCAATATTATTTTATAGAATTTAAAAGACCGCTTTTCAGCGGTCTTTTTTTTTCGTTTTCCCAGACAATTAGGATAAATGAACAACTTAAATAGCCATTAGTTATGGTATTATTGGGCAAAAACACCTAATTTGTCGCATCATTACACTAGCTTCATTTTTTAACCAACCAAATTAATATGACAACAGCTTTCGGATTTTGGGATTATTTAATTTTCATTTTTTACGCCTTGCTCATATTAGGCGTAGGTCTGTATGTGTCAAGGGATAAAAAAGGGCACCAGAAAAATGCAGAAGACTACTTTCTAGCAAGTAAATCATTACCCTGGTGGGCGATTGGTGCCTCCCTAATTGCTGCAAATATTTCTGCTGAACAATTCATAGGAATGTCCGGTTCGGGATTTGCCTCAGGTTTGGCCATAGCGTCTTATGAATGGATGGCGGCATTGACTTTGATTATCGTAGGTAAATATTTTCTTCCCATATTTATTGAAAAAGGATTATATACAATACCGGAATTTGTCGAAAAACGATACTCTACAAATCTAAAAACGATTTTAGCCGTATTTTGGATTGCACTTTATGTTTTTGTAAATCTTGCGTCTGTACTTTATTTGGGTTCATTGGCTCTTGAGACCATTATGGGTATTCCAATGATGTATGGAGTAATAGGACTTGCTTTGTTCGCAGCAGCCTATTCGCTCTACGGAGGTCTTTCAGCTGTGGCGTGGACAGATGTTATCCAAGTTGTATTTTTAATTTTGGGCGGTATGGTTACCACTTATTTGGCATTGAATACCGTATCTGGAGGTGAAGGTGTCGTTGCCGGACTTAAAACAATCTATGAGGCTGCTCCCGATCGGTTTGTCATGATTTTGGATGAATCTAACCCCGAGTATAAAAACCTTCCCGGCATTGCGGTACTAGTGGGAGGTTTGTGGGTTGCCAATTTATATTATTGGGGATTCAATCAATATATAATTCAACGGACTTTAGCAGCTAAATCGCTGAAAGAAGCCCAAAAAGGAATTTTATTGGCTGCCTTCTTAAAATTAGTAATTCCATTGATTATCGTTATCCCGGGAATCGCTGCTTTTGTAATGATAAATGACCCAGAAATCATGGCAAGACTAGGTGACGCGGGACTTATGAACTTACCTTCCTTGGAGCAGGCAGACAAGGCATATCCGTGGTTATTGCAGTTTTTACCAACGGGATTAAAAGGTGTGGCATTCGCGGCATTAGCTGCAGCAATTGTTTCATCGCTGGCATCTATGCTAAACTCAACTTCCACCATTTTTACAATGGATATTTACAGACAGTACATCAATAAAAACGCATCTGATAGGGCCACGGTCAGTACAGGTAGAATTTCTGCCGGTGTTGCCTTAATTATAGCTTGTATAATGGCTCCATTACTTGGAGGTATTGATCAAGCATTTCAATTTATACAAGAATATACCGGTATTGTGAGTCCGGGGATATTAGCCGTATTCTTATTGGGATTGTTTTGGAAAAAAACTACAAACAAGGCAGCCATTGTGGGAGCATTATCTTCCATTCCCATCGCAATGTATTTCAAAATTGCACCAAAGGGAATATCTACAAATCCATTCTTTGTTGACGTACCCTTCATGGATCAAATGGGGTATACACTTATATTGACCATGATTGTAATTATTTTAGTCAGTCTTAGGCAACACAAAGGGGCAGATGATGAAAAGGGTATTGAAATAACCAAAGGCCTATTCAAAACTAATCCGGTATTTAACATTGGTTCTTTTGCCGTTATGATAATTCTTGTTGTCTTGTATGCCCTTTTCTGGAACTAGTAGATAGTTTTACAAGTTACCAATCAAAATAAATTGCCTGACATTGACAAAAAAGATTCAAAGTCAGGCTTTTTTCTTGAACAATGCATAGAAAACTAAAAAAACATTAAAAAGTTATCATCACGAAATCGTTATAATACCCCATCTCAGGCTAAAAGAATAATAAGCTATTGTATAGCAGTTTTTTATTCAGGATATTGCATAATTCATTATTAAAAAACTTATAAACGAATATGTTAATATTTTGATTTTACCACTTAAAATTGATGATAATTTATAGGATGAAAACAGATGATGCCGTATTTTTGCAAAATCTTGATTATCAAAGGCCCTATTGTAATAATACAAATATTTTTGTAGTCAAGGATATATTTGAAAGTGCTTCAAATAACAGAAATCAAAATAGGCGTTTTTTTTGATAGTATACCTTTACAAATTGACTCGATTATTTGAAGAGTAAGAACAGTTGGAACTATGACAAAGCAAAGAATTGAAAAGTACTTATTTTTTTTATCCCTGATAATTCTATTTACCTCTTGTAATTCTGAAAAGAAAGAAAACAATGTGAAAGAGCCCGTTCTTTTTTCATTGCTATCTTCTGACCAAACGGGTGTTGATTTCGCAAATAAGGTTGAAAACCAAAAGGATTTCAACATTTTCAAATATCGCAATTTTTATAATGGTGGTGGTGTTGCAATTGGTGACATAAACAATGATGGACTTCCTGACATTTACATGACCGCCAATATGGGCAAAAACAAACTCTATTTGAATAAGGGCAATCTTGAATTTGAAGATATCTCTGACACTGCAGGTATTGAAGGAAGTAAGCCTTGGTCAACTGGAGTGAACATGATAGATATTAACCACGATGGATTGCTCGATATATACGTGAGCAATGCTGGCAATATGGAAGGCAACAATCATGACAATGACCTATACATTAACAATGGGGATTTAACATTTACAGAAAATGCACATAAGTACAATCTTGCAAAAACTGGTTTTTCAACTCATGCCACTTTTTTCGATTATGACAAGGATGGAGACTTAGATGCTTACATTTTAAATAATAGCAACATTCCAGTCAGTAGTCTTGGCTATGCTGAACAGCGGGAAGTTAGAGCCCAAGATTGGGAGGGAGTACCAGATATTTTTAAAGGTGTTGGCGACATGTTATTAAGAAATGATAATGGCAAATTCGTTGATGTTAGTGAAGATGCAGGTATATATGGCAGCCTAATAGGGTTTGGCCTAGGTATTATGGTCACCGACATCAACAAAGATCTATATCCTGATATTTATGTATCAAATGATTTTTATGAAAGGGACTATCTATATATAAACAACCAAGATGGTACTTTCAGTGAAGAAATAAAGCAGTGGACATCCCATCTTTCACTATCTGCAATGGGAATCGACATGGCTGATATTAACAATGATGGTAATGCCGAAATTTTTATTACCGATATGCTTCCTGAACATGATCAACGTGTAAAATCGGTTATGGAATTCGACGGCTATAATGTTTTCAAATTAAAGCAGAGCAAAGATTTTTATCAGCAGTACATTCAGAACACTTTACAATTAAATAATGGCAATGGTTCATTTTCTGAAGTGGCATACTATAGCGGTGTTGATGCAACTGATTGGAGTTGGGCAGGCCTTTTATTTGATATGGACAATGATGGATTACGTGATATTTACGTTACCAATGGAATAAATCATGACCTGACAGATTTGGATTTTGTTGACTTTTTCGCCAACGAGATCATGAGAAAAATGGCCCTTACCGGCAAAAAGGAATCCATAGATTCCATTATAAATAAAATGCCCATAAAACCTTTGGCAAATTATGCCTATAAGAACAATGGGGATATCACTTTTTCAAACGCCAATGTTGATTGGGGTTTTGAGACCAAGAGTATGTCTAACGGTGCAGCCTATGGCGACTTGGATAATGATGGTGACCTAGACCTAGTAGTGAACAATGTAAATATGGCATCCTTTATTTATGAGAACAATACCAATGAGTTGACAGACCACAATTATATTCAACTAAGATTTGAGGGTAGTGAAAAAAACAAATTCGCAATAGGTACAACAGTCATGCTCTACTACAAAGATAATGTAGTAATGCAAGAACTAATTCCTTCCAGAGGTTTTCAATCTTCGATGGACTATACCATGACCATTGGTTTAGGGAAGACTGCCATTATAGATTCACTAAGGGTAATCTGGCCAGATGATAACACCGTAAAATTGACGGAAGTAAATGCAAATCAAGTATTGAAACTTAAATATGCAGATGCCAAAGAAAAATTTATCCCGATAAAAAAACCAAGTCCACAAACGTTACTTAAAAAGGTGAACAATAACCAATTGGTCGCCCACAAAGAGAATAGCTATAATGATTTCGATTATGAAGGATTAATTTACAAGAAACTCTCGCAAGAAGGACCCTCCCTTGCTATCGCAGACATTAACGGCGATGGCAATGAAGATATTTTTGTAGGTGGAGCGAAAGGTCAGTCTGGTTCATTTTATCTGCATACTGGCAACGGTAAATTAAGGCAAAAGAGCCTCGGATTGGATTCGAATTATGAAGATACAGCAGCATCCTTTTTTGATGTTGACAATGATGGTGACCAAGATTTAATGATAGGTTCTGGTGGCAATGAGGTAGGAGAGGAAAAAAGTTATGGACTTCGATTATATTTAAATGACGGAAAGGGTTCTTTCCAAAAGTCAAGCGAAAATTTACCTTCAACCTATAAGAACATTTCGATCATTTCTCCGAATGATTTTGATCAAGATGGGGATATAGACGTATTTGTTGGTTCTAGAAGCGTTGTGGGTATTTATGGGATTGATCCTGACCATTTATTCTTGGAAAACAATGGTGACGGAACATTTGTTGATGCCAGTGAGCGCTTGGCATACGATTTAAAAGATGCTGGAATGATCACGAATGCTATATGGGCAGACTTAAATGGTGATGCTAAAAAAGATTTGGTTACAGTTTCAGAATGGGGCACTCCTATTGTGTACCGTAATTCTGGAGGAAGGCTATCAAAACAAGAGACTTCATTAGATAGTTTATTTGGGTGGTGGAACGTTGTAGAGGCTACTGATTTGGATAATGATGGTGATAATGATCTTATTCTCGGGAATCAAGGTCGTAATCTTCATTATAAGCCCACCAAGGAAAAGCCGATGAAAATGTGGATCAATGATTATGATGACAACGGCACTATTGAGCAAATAGTCACTCAACATTCTAATGGCAAAGATTTTCCGTTACATCAAAAAAAGGAAATGACAGAGCAAATTGTCTCCTTAAAAAAACAAAATTTGAAAGCCTCTGAATATGCCAAAAGATCGATTGATGAATTATTCCCAGAGGAAGTTATGAATAATACTATTGTAAAACAGGTTAACACCATGGCATCTGTCATTGCAATAAATGATGGAAACGGAAAATTCACAATCAAAAACCTACCAAGTAGGGTTCAATTGTCCTGCGTTTGTGGTATTACCTGTACCGATGTTAATAATGATGGCAATATTGACCTGATTATGGGAGGTAACAACTTCGAGTTTAAACCACAATATTCAAGATTAGATGGTAGTTTCGGCAATGTTTTGTTGGGCGATGGTAAAATGGATTTCAAATGGCAGGATTATTCGAAAAGCGGCTTTTTCGTTAAAGATGAAATAAAGCACCTGAACCAGTTCAAAGACAAAAACGGAAATGTCTTTGTAATTGCAGCAATTAACAATAACAAACCCATGATTTTTAGCATCAATGAATAAGCCCTGTTTATTTGCTAGTATATTCATAATGACAATTCTGATAGGTTGTGAAAACAATCAAGGCAAATTGTTCAACAACCCCAATCCAGAACATACAGGCATTCATTTTTCAAATAACATTACTGAAACAGATGATTTGAATATACTGGATTATTTGTATTTCTATAATGGAGGTGGCGTAGCCATCGGAGATATTAATAATGATGGTCAACCAGATATATTTCTTTCAGGAAACCAAGTAAAAAATAAACTCTATTTAAATAAAGGCGACTTGAAATTTGAAGATATTACTGCCGAGGCAGGTGTCGAAGGCAATAGTACGTGGAATACGGGAGCTGTAATGGGTGACGTAAATGGTGATGGTCTTTTGGATATTTATGTCTGTGCCGTTGTTGGGATTAACGGATTCAATGGCTACAATGAACTTTATATAAACAACGGTGATGGCACTTTTGAGGAAAGTGCATCCCAATATGGCCTAGATTTTGATTCTTACAGTTCCACGGCAGCGTTTCTAGATTATGATCTTGATGGAGATCTTGATATTTATCTTTTAAACCATGCAGTACACACACAAGAGTCTTATGGCAAAGCGGACTTAAGGTTAAAACGAAATTTCCAAACAGGTGATAAACTACTTCGCAATGACAAAGGAAAATTCAAGGATGTAAGCGAACAGGCAGGAATTTATGGTGGAATAAACGGTTATGGGCTAGGTTTGGCCATTTCGGATTTTAATCTTGATGGTTATCCTGATATTTATATTGGTAACGATTTTCATGAAGATGATTATTTTTATCTAAATAATGCGGACGGTACATTTACCGAAAGTTTAAAAAAACATTTTGGACACACGACCCGTTTTTCGATGGGTAATGATGTTGCAGACATAAACCATGATGGCCGCCCAGACCTGATGACCTTAGATATGCTTCCTGAAGATGAAAAGATCCTTAAATCTTCTGATGGGGAAGCAGGGATTCAAGTTCAAAAATTGCAAATTGAACGTTTTGGATATCATTATCAGTTTACCCGGAACATGCTACATCTCAACCAATCCAATGGTGCTTTTACTGAAACCGCCCTGTTGAGTGGTGTTGCCGCAACTGATTGGAGCTGGAGCACCCTTTTTGCGGATTATGACCAAGACGGAGAGCAAGATATTTTTATTTCAAATGGTATCCCTAAAAGGCCCAATGATCTTGATTATATAAACTTTGTATCAAGCGATCAGATAAAGAATAAGATCAGCAATACCAAATTAGTAGACCAACAAGCCCTTGAAATGATGCCTGCTGGGGAAATGCACAACTACGTCTTTAAGGGAGGTAAGGACTTAAGTTTCGATGATAAATCGAAAGAATGGACATCAATGCAGAAAACTGTATCTGGAGCAACTGCATGGGGCGACTTGGACAATGATGGCGACTTGGACATCGTGACCAATAATTTGAATGGTGCAGCGACCTTATACATCAACAACACGAATGGTCAGCACAACTATCTTAAACTTAAATTTAATTACACAGGTAGTAATCCATATGGTCTAGGCACAAAAGTCTATTCATACCATGATGGTGGTCACTTGCAATACAAAGAACTTTATACGGTTAGGGGATTTCAGGCCTCATCTGAACCAATCGTTCATTTTGGATACGGCATCACCGAGAATATAGATTCGGTTAGGATTGTTTGGCCCAACAAAACTTACCAAATTCTGACTACTATCAAAACCAATCAGTCTTTGACGATAAGCCCACAGAATCCTAAGCCATTCAATTTTAATTCACTTAAACCAAAAACCAAACCCATCTTTGAAAAGGTTGAGAATAATTTGGGCATAGATTTTACCCATGCAGAGGACGGCTATATTGATTTTAATCGTCAAAAGCTAATCCCCTACCAAATTTCCGATCGTGGTCCTGCGGTTGCCATAGGAGACTTTAATGATGATGGTAAGGATGATGTTTTCTTTGGGGGATCCAAGTACAAATCTTCTAAATTATTTGCTCAAAAAGATTCAGTTTATGTGGAGTTTAAAATTCCTCTAATTGCAAAAGACTCAATTAAGGAAGAAGTTGCTGCACTAATTGCGGATTTCGACAATAATCAAAAAAACGACCTTTTAATAGGAACAGGTGGCGCAGATTTCTTCACTGAAATGAAACCCTTATTAGATTCTTATTATTTGCAAAAAAGTGATGGATTTGAGAAGGGCCAACTTCCCGAAAATTTTCAGAATACATCGGTGCTTAGAGCAAACGATTTTGATAATGATGGAGATCTAGACCTTTTTGTCGGTAAACAATCAATATCTAATGATTTTGGGAAAATACCCTCTTCATATTTGTTGGAAAATGATAACGGAATATTTAGAACAAAGCCCAATAAAGTTTTAGAAGAGATAGGAATGGTCACTGATGCAATCTGGGAGGATTTTGACCAAGATGGTATTAAGGACTTAATAGTTGTCGGAGAGTGGATGTCTCCCATCTTCCTTAAAAACCAAAAAGGCAATCTTACTAAATCAAATAATAGTGAACCTGACCTGAATGGCCTTTGGCAAAGAATCATACCTTTTGATATTGATGCTGACGGAGATACGGATTATCTATTGGGCAATTGGGGCACCAATTCCAAATTCACTGCATCCAAAGAAGCTCCAATGAAAATGTACTATGGCGATTTTGACAAAAACGGACAAACGGAAACGATTACCACTACCTCCAAGAAAGGAAAGTACTATCCTTTGGAGGGATTGAATGAATTAGGTGGGCAAATGGTGAGTCTTCGTAAAAAATATAATAGCTACAAAGCTTTTGGCGGAAAGACAATTGAAGAGGTTTTGGATGGTTACAAAATATTAAAAAACCAGATAAGAATTGTTCATAATTTGAAATCAGGGTATCTAAAAAATGAAAACGGGTCTTTTGAGTTCATTCCTTTTGAAAATACGTTACAAGTATCGCCTATCACGGCATTCCTCAAATTCGATTTTAACTCAGATGGAACCGAAGAAGTGCTGGTAGGGGGGAACTATTTTGGGGTCAAACCATTTATGGGTAGAATGGATTCCTTTTCCGGAGCCCTTATCAAAGATGAAAATAATGTAATTTTGGGACATGAATTAGGGTTACAAATGACCCATAAATCCGTTCGCCATTTAAATATAATTACCCTTGGGGAACAAACCTATTTACTTATTACCTATAATAATGAAATGGCAGAAGTATATCAATTAAATAACAAAAAGTAGGAGAATATGAAGAAAATATTAGCATTTTGGGCGGTAATTTTACTTTTTTCTTGTGATAAAGAACAACCCATAGTAGTATCAGCTGACGACTTACATAATTCTATTGACCACATAACTAATATCATGATTCATGATATTTTCTCGCCACCGGTTGCTAGTAGAGTTTATGCCTATCCGAATATCGCAGCCTATGAAATTGTGGCTATGGCTGATGACAATTATGTTTCACTTTCAAATCAGGCTAGGGGTTTAACCACAATTCCCAAGCCTGACAGTACAAAAACGATCAACTATCAGTTGGCGGCACTCATTGCTCATATTGATATCAGTAGGCGCCTTATATTTTCAGAAGATAAATTAACGATCTATAGAGATAGTCTTTATTCTATTTGGGAAGCTAAAAACCAAAAAGAATTTGGCAATTCTAAAGATTACGGCATTGAGGTTGCAGAGCATATAGCAGCATGGATGACAAATGATAATTACAATCAGACACGGACCATGCCCAAATTTTCAGTTCAAACAGAGGACCCATCTAGATGGCAACCTACTCCACCCGCCTATATGGATGGTATTGAACCACATTGGAACAAAATTCGCCCATTTGTAATCGATTCGGCAAGTCAGTTTAAGCCAACGCCTCCCCCACCGTTTTCCATGAAAAAGGGTACGGATTTTTACAATGAGGTAAAAGAGGTATACGATATAAGTATGGACATTACCAAAAAAGGTGATGATTCTGAAGAAATAGAAATAGCGCAATTCTGGGATTGTAATCCGTACGTATCTGTAACAAGAGGACATCTCATGTTTGCAACTAAAAAAATATCTCCTGGCGCCCATTGGATTGGGATAGCCAAAATCGCAAGCAAAATGACCAATAGTGATTTTAATAAAACCGTCTATGCATATACCAAGACCTCAATTGCCATTTATGATGCCTTTATTAGCTGTTGGGATGAGAAGTATAGAAGCAATTTAATCAGACCGGAAACACTTATCAATGAGCATATTGACGAGAATTGGAAACCCGTTTTACAAACTCCTCCATTCCCTGAATACACTAGTGGTCATAGTGTAGTATCTGGAGCTGCAGCAACTGCTTTAACCGATATTTTTGGTGATGATTTTGCATTTGCTGATGATACTGAAGTAGCTTATGGCCTGCCAATTCGAAGCTTTGCATCGTTTAACCAAGCTGCCGATGAAGCGGCAATAAGTAGAATGTATGGTGGTATACATTACCGGACAGCTGTTGATATAGGGGTAAAACAAGGTAGAGATCTTGGTAAATTTGTAATGGACAATTTGAAAATGGACTAAAAAGCAATTTTCCGATTATAAAAGCTATGAAGAAATTCATTTACGTATTAGTATTCATATTGTGTGGAGCTCTTTTATGGTATCTTTTTATTAAGCCCCATGACTATCAAGTAACAATGAAAGCCAAAACATTCCCGGGTACAATTAATCAGAGTATCAAGTATTGGAGCGACACCATGGATAATTCTGAAATAATTGAACAAGATGGCCTTTTAAGTTTACAACAAAAACTACAATTTGGGGATTCAACCCATATCTATTCCTGGAAAATCATTTCAGAAACAGATTCAAGTTCAACGATAAAAGTCTATGCCAGAGATCTCGATAACAGTTTTAAGAATAAATTGAGTATTCCATTTTCTGATACTGATTTTGAAAAACAAACAAGAAAATCCTTGGGTGATTTTCTTAAAAACCTGAATGCGCATATTGCAGACTTTAAGGTGCAAATAATTGGACAGGAAGATTTAAAATCCAAACTCTGCGCCTGTACCACCCAAAATTCTTCACAAGTTGATAAAGCTGCAGGGATGATGAAGGATTACCCATTACTAGATGGTATTCTTGCCATGAACAATGTTATGCTAAAAGGGAGACCTATTTTAGAAATTACCGAATGGGATAAAACTAGTGACCGTATAACATTCAATTTTTGTTATCCCATAGAAAAATCGGATCAACTACCCCAACATAAGGAAATTACATACCGGGAAATATCAGGGGGAAATGCGTTGAAAGCATTATATAATGGCAATTATATTACTTCAGATAGAGCATGGTATGCCTTAATGGATTATGCCCAAAAAAATGACATAGCGTTAACCGGTTTGCCAATCGAGGTATTTCATAGTAATCCCAATATGGGTGGTAACGAATTGGAATGGAAAGCTGAAATTTATATGCGCATAAAAGATTAGTATGAAGTGGTATGCTGTTTTGATTTTTTTATTCTGCCTATTATTGGGCTGCATAAATCACGGTAAACTCAATTACATCACCAAACTTCCCAAAAAACTCGGTGAAAATTCTGGAATAATCACCTTAAAGGACTCAACGATTTGGTTAATCGAGGATCGAGGCAATGATGACGATCTCTATAAGGTGGATTTTAAAGGAAATTTGCTGAAAGACCTTAATGTTCACAATGCTAAAAATCACGATTGGGAAGATCTGGCAGAGGACAAGGAGGGAAACGTTTATATTGGTGATTTCGGAAACAATTCAAATAAAAGAAAAGACCTTGTAATCTATAAAATACCGAATCCTGAATTTGAAACGGGCAAAAAAATCGATGCTGAAAAAATAAAATTCAGTTATCCTGACCAAAGTGATTTTCCGCCAGTTGTCGGAGAATTAAACTATGATGCAGAGGCTTTCTTTTATCACAAGGATTTTCTGTACGTAATCACTAAAAACAGGACCATTCCATTTTCTGGTGAAGCCTTCATATATAAAATACCTGCTAGACCTGGAGAACACTCGGCAGAATTAGTTGGTAAGTTTATAACCTGCAAGCAAGATGTAATATGTCAAGTCACAGCAGCGGATATTTCACATGATGGTTCAACTATTGCTATTTTAGGTTATGGCAAACTGTTTCTCTTTACTGACTTCAAATGGGATGATTTTTCAAAGGGAAGAATGAAAACCATTAATCTAGGGGTATCAACCCAATTGGAATCCATTTGTTTTTTAAATAACGAAACCTTGCTACTTTCAGATGAAGAAAGAGGCAGTACCGGAGGAAATCTTTACTCATTGAAACTAAAGAAGTAATTCCTAAAACCCAAATCCTATTCCGAATGCGAATCGCGGTCCATCGACACTATCAAAGTAAGCGAAGGTCATAGAAACAATATCGGTGGCATTAAAGAAAAAGCCCCCACCGTAAGATGTGTGCCAAGTATCTGAATCCTCATCTGGCAACCATACCCTACCATAATCATAGCCCGCGTAAATACCCATGGTGACCGGCAATAATCCCGTTTTCAAGCGCTTTAATCTAAACCTTAGATCGGTATTCTGATAATATGATTTTTTTCCAGTAAAACGTTGGTTTCTAAAACCCCTCAATCCATCCATGCCACCAATTCTCGCTCCCTGATAAAACTCATAACCATCCCCTATGTTAAAATGGGCCTTCCATTTTGTGGCCAGTACCAACCTGCCGCTGGGCACCAATTTATAATCAAAAGAAAGACTAGGGATTATATACCCAAAGTTCTGCTTACCATCTTCGGTATTACCCTTATAACCTAGTTGTAAAGAAGTTGCCATCCCTAATGTTGGGAAGGCTGCATTGTCTGAATTTGAATAGGAGTATTCCGCATCCGCACCAACAAAAGACTTACTGCTGTCTTCCCCATTGGCGACATAAAAAGTATTCACAAAACGGTCCTCGGTTTCTTCAACTTCCATATTTTCATAGGTAATGCCCACTCTGAACTTTGAACCCAAATCGCCTCGCCAAACCAAAGACGGCGTTAATTTTAATGTTTGTAGCTTCACACGGTTATAATCCAACTCCAAGTCGTCATCC
>JAAETN010000606.1 GCA_024228355.1 Maribacter sp.
AACCGTTTGTCCGGCCAAGCTGGTTCCCGCACCTCTAGGTAGAATTGTTATTCCATTTTCATAGGCTATTGCAATAGCTTCCTTTACGTCTTGATTGTCTTTGGGCAGTACTATGGCAATGGGTCGTATTTGGTAGATACTGGCATCGGTGGCGTACATTCCCAAAGAGTAATCGTCTACAAGCACATCCCCCTTGATCGAATTCCTTAAACTATCTGATATATCTTTCATTTCCATTCTTTCACAAGAAAATAAAAATAAGCCCTAAAAGGCCAACTACGAACAAATAATAAATGGTGGGCAATATAGTCTTTCTGAGTACCATACCTTCCTTTCCGAGAAAGCCCACGGTGGCCGAAGCGGCCACAACGTTATGGATCGCTATCATATTGCCCGCTGCCGCGCCCACGGCTTGCAGTGCCACAATGATAAAGGACGGCATCGCCAATTTAGTCGCCACACCAAACTGGAACAACCCGAACATAAGATTACTTACCGTGTTGCTGCCCGCAATAAAGGCGCCCAGCGCCCCAATGGAAGGAGCGAACATCGGATATACATCGCCTACATTGCCTGCCACCCATTCTGCCATGGCGATGGGCATGCCGGGAAGTTCGGAAGGGTTTACACCAGAATTGATATAGATGCGGACCATAGGAACTGTAAAAACCAACACGAACCCTGCACCCAAAAGCATTTTAGCGCTATCCTTAAAAGCGGTCTTAACATCTGCGGATTTCATCTTGTGCAGTACGATTGTAATGATTCCCGCAATTAGTAAAATAGTACCGGGCAGATAGAGCGGGCTACTGGACGCGGATATGGAGGTGCCTAATATCTCCGACCACATTATCTTAACGTCGGTTAGAAGTGCTTTTAAAGGTAGTTGTGGAAGTCTGGACAGTACCAGCAGACCGGCCATTATAAGATAGGGCAACCATGCTTTGGCCAAGTGCATTTTTTTATGTTCACCGTCATCGTTCAATTTTACGTTCAAAGTACCAAACCATGTGGAAGGCCAATTTTTTTCTTCGTCAAAGTCCCATGATTTCTTTGGAATCAAAAAACCTCGTTTTGCAGCAATTACTACAATTGGGATAGCGATCAATGCCCCAAGCAGTGAAGGAAATTCAGGGCCCAATAATATACCCGTAAGCACATAAGGGATTGTGAGCGCGAGTCCTCCAAAAATGGTGAAAGGAAGCATCCGTAACCCTTCTTTCCAAGATCTGTTCTTACCAAAAAAACGGGTCATCATACACACCATAAGAGTAGGCATCAAAATGCCGGTAATGCCGTGTAGCAGGGCCACTTTTACGGTCACAAATTGAATATATTCCGAAAATTCCAAACCAGTCCTGAGGAGTTCCGCCGTGAATTCGGGACTTTGGATACCACCACTTACCCCTACCAATATTGGAGTGCCCAAGGCCCCAAAAGATACTGCCGTACTCTGTACCATCATGCCCAACATTACTGCACAAAATGCAGGAAACCTCATCCCTACTAGGAGGGGTGCCACGATTGCCGCAGGCGTTCCAAATCCTGCTGCCCCCTCGATAAAGGAACCAAACAACCAGGCGATGATAACAACTTGTACCCTTCTATCTTTCGATATGTCGGCAAATCCTTCACGAATCACTATTAACGCCCTTGAATATTTGAGGAGGTTTAATAGCACGATAGCGCCGAAAATTATATAAAGTATGTCAAATGTGATGAACAGCCCCTGAATAGTGGATGCCACAATATCTATAATCGGAATATCCCAAACAGCAATAGCCATTACTGCAGTGGCCAAAAATGATATCGGCATGGCATTTTTGGCGGGAATCCTAAATCCTATAAGAAGTATGGCAGCCAATAGAATGGGTGAAAAAGCCAATAGGGCAAGAACGGATCCGGACATAAAGTATTAGTTTTTTTTACAATTCAAATTTCAAATACATTGGGGCTTGTTTATAAGAATACAATCGTTTAATTGAACTTTTCTATTAATTCTTTGTACTTCTTAGAATCATCTATTGAGTAGTTTCCATAATCATCAACTAATCCGAAACGAATATTATTACTTTTCAAAAAGGTGCAAATTCTATCTAGATCCTCAGGTGACCCGCTAATTTCAATTTTGGCCATATTTATCGTTTTTTTGAACTTCTAGTTGTGCATATTCTTTGTCATAACTATTATTCCTGTTGACCAATTCAGTTTGGTCATACTAAAATCATTCCGAGTCTCCAATTTAGCAATTAATTGATTGGCCCCTCGAATGCTTCAGGTTGACTTATCTTACGTTCTTCAATCTCTAGATTTGGTAGCCTATAATTAATACCAGCCATTTTATATCTCACATATTGTCTGGACAATCTTTCTTGAAATGATTCCCAGTCGATATTATTCTCATAGGCCCAGGCTTTTTCAGCTACCGCGGAGAGCCTTGGATAGGTCATATATTCCAATCGCTTTTGTTTTATATCGAGTGCAGTGAAAGCAAAAAACAGTTACACACCAACCACTTTTAAAGCAGCATAAAGTGTAAATATTCCAATTAAAATAACGGCCTCAATTTTTTGTAGTCCTTTCTTTTTCTTGAAGAAGAAAAGCACAATAAATGATAATAAAAGTAAAAAAGGAAAATCAAACCATATTAAGCTCCTTTCAAATTTAAGTTCTGATATGGTAGCTCCCATCCCGACCGGAACTAATAAATCAAAAATATTGCTGCCTATTATGTTACCGACCGACAATCCAATCGCTTTTTTTCTCACAGCATTTAGAGAAAGAGCAAGTTCTGGCAAACTGGTTCCTAATCCAATAAGAACAATGCCAACAAAAGATTGTCTAATTCCAAGTCTTTCTGCAAACCTCACGGAATTATCAACTACAATTTCTGAGGCGAAAATAACGATAGCCATTCCTAAAATAAGATATAAAACATCCTTTCTTATCCCCTTATGTAACCTTTTTCTTATTTTTTGACCAAAACGTTCTTGATGTATCAATCTGGAATAATACATAATGTAAACCACTATTAATACGATGCCTTCTATCCTGGTAATTTGTCCATCAAAGCCTAATAGAATAAGCAATAGAACGGCGCCTAATAGCACAATACCATCTTCATAAAGATGCCGTTTGCTAAGGGTAAGATATCCTAGTAAGCCTGCTAAACCCAACACTAAACTAATTTGACTAAAACTACTCCCAATAGCGTTTCCAATAATTATTCCTGACGTATTAACATCTTGTAGTACATTTTGAATAGAGGCGTTTATGGCAATAACCATTTCAGGCAAATCTGTACCGATAGCTAAAATTGCTACACCAACAAAAACCTGGGATAATTCATAGTAATTTGCAATGTTCACTGCTCCTCTAATTACTAGTTCGGTACCTAACCAGAGGCCTACTAACCCGAGCACTGTAAGAAATAATTCCAACATAGAAAAAAGGTAATTTACTTATTCCTAAATATAAAGTATTTCAAACCATCAATCAACGAATCAAATCTTTGATTACGATGATATTGGTCATTATAATTTTTCAACGAGTGTCTTACTTTTGAAAACATATTCTGCAATCCCGAAATTTAAATGTGGTTTAATCTTATCATTGTAGTACTATTGGTTATCCTCTCCGGAACATTTGCCGGACTCACTCTAGCATTGTTCAGCATTAAACTTACTACACTGGAGCGAAAAATACGTCTGGGAGATCAAAGAGCCGTAAAGGTTTATAAATTTAGAAAAAACAGTAACCTTTTGTTGTGTACATTATTACTGGGAAACGTTGCTTCCTATACTATTATGGCGGTATTTTTAGGAAGCATTACCTCAGGTGTAATTGCCGCCACAATCGCCACAGCACTTATTTTTATTTTTGGAGAAATTTTACCTCAAGCCATTTTTTCCAGATATGCCCTTCAGATGGGAGCAAATTTATCCTGGTTAGTTTGGATATCATTGATCATTTTTTATCCCATTGCCGCTCCTATTGCATGGATATTGGATAAATTAATAGGAAAAGAACCCCCTGTTTTATGGAACAAAAAGGAATTAGGCGAAATTATAAAATATCATGAAGATGTAGGAGATGGAATTATTGACAAAGATGAAGAGCGTATTATTCTTGGAGCCCTATCATTTTCCGAACTAAAAGTTGTGGATATTATGATTCCCCTCAAAGATGTGTTCTTTCAAGAACCACATGTTACTATTAATAAGGAAGTACTTGAGGATATAAAGCGAAAAGGTTTTAGTCGTGTTCCGGTATACGACCAAAATCAACAAAGAATCACAGGGATTTTATACGCTAAAGATTTAATTGGTGTCCTTGAAACAGATGAAACAACGATTGAGGATTTGTG
>JAAETN010000607.1 GCA_024228355.1 Maribacter sp.
AAAAAGTATGAAGGTCATACTATTCAATTGAGTGGTAAGTGTGTAAAAGTGAATCCGAATATCATGGATAGAAACTGGATTCATCTTCAAGATGGCAGTAAAAATGACTTTGATCTTGTTATTACTTCAAATACATTCGTCCCTGAGGGTTCGGCTATTACCATAAGAGGAACCGTGGTCTTAAATAAGGATTTTGGTGCAGGTTACAAATATGATCTTATTTTGGAAAATGGAACTCTGGTAAAGTAACACCAAGAGGTACTACGAAATTACAGGATATTTACGTTTTTTAATATAAGCAAGGGTACTTATAATGATGATAGAAACCACTACCACATAAACCCAGTTGGGTATAGGTATTGGATCCCCCGTGGCATAAGAATGCAATCCCGATAAATAATAATTCACGCCATAATAAGTCATTATCACGGAAGCCAATCCGAAAATAGTGGCGACATTATAAGCGAACAATCCAGTCAATTTAGGAATCAATCGCATATGTAATATGAATGCATATACCAATATTGTCACCAATGCCCATGTTTCCTTGGCATCCCAACCCCAATATCTTCCCCAAGACTCATTGGCCCAAATGCCGCCTAAATAAGTACCTATACTGACCATAAACAATCCACCTATCAACGTAAGTTCGCTGATATAGGACATTTCCTTGACTATACCCCTTACCCTTGCCTTATTGGAATCTCTCATAAAAACCATCAAAATCAAATTGATAAGACCAATGATGGCTCCCAGCATTAAGAAACCATAACTACCGGCTATCAGAGAAACATGAATGGTCAACCAATACGATTTTAAAACGGGAACCAAGGGGGTAATTTCCGGATCGAGAAAACTTAAAGTGGATACCAATAGAATTGTCGCCGCAAGAACCATTGTGGCTGCTAATCCACCAAAGGATTTTCGCGTAAACAAAACACCTGCGAGTGTAGATGTCCATGCAATATAAATCATGGATTCATAACCATTGCTCCATGGTGCCCTACCTGAAACATACCACCGCAAACTTAGACCTATTGTATGTAGCACAAATCCAATAATCAATAGTGAGAACAAAACCAGATAAGCCTTCTTCAAATTTATGTTTGGCTTAAAAACAGATAAGAACAAGAAAAATAAAAACGCAATCCCTAAAAGCATATAAAACCCAGCCAAACGTGTAAAGACATTCATTTTGTTCAACACTATTTCAGCTTTGATCTTTGATTCTGAAGGCACAATCCCACTTCCTTTTTCAGACTGAAAGGTTGCCAATTCGTCTAGTAAATGCCCAGCCTGCGAATAATCGTTAGAAACAATAGCCTTTTTAAGTGCATCGGTGTACGCATTGAAAAAGCTGCCTGCCAAGGTACTATGATTATGACCATCATTAGCACTGTGATTATGCGCGGCATTAGATTCCCATGTATTATTTGAATCATCGGGATTCGGGATGATTTTCAACAAACTGCCAGAAAAAACCATACTAAGGATATTCACTCTTTCATCAATCTTCAATAGTTCTTTTTCATAGACTCCCCTATCTATTGGTTCCAGACCATATACGCGGCGAACTTCATCCCTTAGCTTATAATCTCCATTGGTTTTGAAAAAATCGGCATAAGAGGCATAATTGCCTCCAACACTGAGTTTTTTATGAATGTCCTTGTGTTTTCCCAACTTGATAATCCCAACTTTGTACCAATCCTGTTTGTTTATGAACATGCTCAATAGGATTTGGTCTGCAGTCAAGTCGTACATACTTTCCTTGCGTGCCAATTTTCTCATTATTTCACGGGATAACGTATGCACTGGTTTCATTCTACCTTTAAAGTCCTGCACTACAAGTTTGCTAAATTCATGGGCATGTTCCTTGGACACTGCATTATTTTCGAATGCTCCAATTTGCGTTGATTGGGCAAGTGCCATGGTAGTAGACAAAAAAAGTAAAAGCACAAAAGTGGAAGATTTTGCCCGTAGTTTTTTCATTTTTTGGCTGACCAGGTAAAACCTTGTTTTCTTATTAAAAAATGTCAATAGCATCCCAATGGTCAATAAGGCATAGCCCAAGTAGGATATCCACGTACCCCAAAAATCATTATTAACACTCAAATAAGTTCCCTTTTCATCCTTATCAAAAGAGGATTGAAAAAAACGATACCCCCCATAATCCAAGATATTGTTCATGAAAATGCGATAGTCCATTTTCACATTTTTAGCTGCATCGACCAAAGTCACTTCGCTTGCATAGGAAGCAGCGCTATTGGTACCTGGATACTTCTCCATAATAAACTTATTCAGTTTAATATGAAAGGGCACTGTAAGCTCCTTGGCTCCATAAGAAACCGCCAAATCAAGGTCGTCGAAATGCAAAGGTTGTGGTCTTCCCTCTACCCCCCTGCTTCCATAAACATAGGCTTCTTTCTTATTGCCGTTCACAGAAATATCCAATATTAGTGCTGTTAAGCTTTCAT
>JAAETN010000608.1 GCA_024228355.1 Maribacter sp.
CCGTAGTTTTGCAGATTTTAATTGTTTTATATTTTTCTTCTGATTTGAATTGACTATTTTTAGTTCATTGTAGATTTGTTTCAGTTGATGGTGTATGGGTTCAAAGGTGGCTGCAGCATGTGCAATTGCACTAGTTTGTTCATCGGTTAGTTTTTCTCTTAACAAAAGTGTGGGCAGATTTTCAGAATTTGATAAAATGGTGGCAAAAAGATTTTTCCAATTAAATATCGGGTATTTTTTATTGATGAAGCTTTGTGGATTTTCGGTTTTGTATCCAATTGAAGTGTCTGATGCGGAATAATAGATTTCTAACAGCTGGCCCCGGGAGTCGTAAGTACGTGCTTCGTTATCCAGGAAAAAAAAGGTAATGAAGCCCGGGGCGGAGTACCATGTCCCGTTGTGTACGAACACTCCGATATCCACCCGGTTGGATTCCATAGGTGAATCGTTTGATATGGGCATCCGCCTGTGATAAGGGATCACTAATTCCGCTATGGCCCCGTTGCTTTTAGTGTGTATTTCAATTC
>JAAETN010000609.1 GCA_024228355.1 Maribacter sp.
AGACTATCTGGAAATATACCAACAGCCTATACCAATGAATTTAGCCTATTTTCCTGGCTATTATAAAATATTGGGAAGTTTCCTGATGAGTACACAGCTTGCAATAATGAATGATGGTAATCCGGTCGATGTGGAAACGGTGAATGCAGAGACATTAAAAAACATCGCCGCACAAGAGTATGCCAACGGCGATGAATACTGGTTGATAGGTACCTATCGGTATCTTTTCGAGAGTTGGGGTGAAGGACCAGAACAGAGCCAAAAAAGAATAGATGCTGCTTTGAGACGTTTAAGGGGAGAACGAATAACAGAGTTGTACCGAAGTTGGGAAAAAAAGCGCATCAAGAAGGAAAAATATTTAGAAAAGCTTCTTTCCAAGCCGGAGTCTAAAAGGCATAAATACAAAAAGCGGTGGAGTTTCCATATACATGAATTACCATAAATATTTGATCATGGTCTGGAAGGTATTACCGCTTTGCTTTTTACTGGTGGCTTGCGGGGATCAGCTCCCAAAAGAAACTAA
>JAAETN010000610.1 GCA_024228355.1 Maribacter sp.
CATCTTGAAGGCGGGGCGCCAATCTAACGCACAAGGTCTAAGCCTTCAGGCATTAACGGCGTCCCCGGACAGCCAAATAACTCTACCTTGATTCTTGAGAATATGAAGGCTTTTGACTGAGGTAGTTAAGATACAAGGCAATACGAATGAACTACATTGAAGTTTTGCGAGAGAATTTAAAATCAAACTTCTTTACTGATTTGTTTGAAACGTATGATGTGGAAGTTCGGTATATTTACGATAGAACAAAAGAAGGTATGGATGATGAGTATTGGGCTGAGATTCCAGACATGGGGCTCGAATTTGTTTTTGATGAAGAACAAAACCTAGCCACACTTTTTATGGCAAGTGTAAGTCATAGCGGGTTTAACCCGTTTTCTGGTTTAGATCCTAGAGATGTACCATTTGATTCTGGTGTAACAGCTATGGAGTATGCAAGGGAGAATTCAATTGAGGCCATTCATCAAGAGGCCAAAACTGATTCGTATTTTGGTGAAGTTCCAGAGTGGGTAAAATTCAATTTTGAATCATTTTCCATACATTACAAATTTCACGATAATAGAATTGATAGAGTTACATTGCAGGTTGAAAATGCCTAACAAGGCCAAGCAACATCAGTCGCTACGCTCCTTGGACAGCCTTGCCGTCGCGCTTTTTGTGCATGGCTTCGCCATTATTGCACAAAAAACACAACAACAAGTCTGCCGTTGTTGGCGGCGTTAGGGTAATAATGGGAATAACATACGAACTTTATAATGCACCAGATAAAAAAGCACTGATGAACCAGTGGGATAAATCATATTCTTTTCCAATAGATATTCCCGAAAACATAAAAAAGAAGCTATATGAGTTATTCCCATC
>JAAETN010000611.1 GCA_024228355.1 Maribacter sp.
AGAAAATATAATGATGGGGAATTCCCTACCATGTTGGATGGTGTTCGGGGAATGAATTTCATTGAGGCCACAGTTGAATCCCATAAAGGCGGTAATGTCTGGGTGAAGTTAGGGTAATCTTTAGAGTTGTATACCAATAAAGACCCTATATGAGGGTCTTTTTTTGGTAAATTCCTTTTTTTGTTATCATTGACTTTGATTATTTTCTATCAAACACTTTTTCGAATTCCTCGCATACAATAATCATACTTTCCCTAGGAACACGGTTAAATGGCTCTAGCTCACGCCCGTAATATTCCCAATGCGTTTTTTTCCAATATTCAAGGCTTTTGTCTCCTTCACCTTCAAGCTTCGCATACTCCTCATCAATACTAAAAAATGGTTTGAATTTAACCCCTGTAGTTCTAACGATACATTGAGCTTTCCCTTCCCAGTTAGTTACTACGGTAAAATCACCTACCTTGGGTAAAGATTCTTTACGATGCTGTAAGCCTAAAAGCGAATGTGATGTAGTACGTTTTATTCCTTTTTTGACCAATTTGGCACATTCATTCGCATCTTTTTCATTGTCACAAAAGTGAACTGTTTTTGGTGCCTCGGCAAAGGCATCTTCTAAGTGGTTGTCTAAATAATCGCCCCACATATTTCTGGCTGATGCGTTATCCATGATTATATAATAATGTTAAATTTTGTCTAGCGTACTATTAATGTCAGTGCTAAACCTAGTTAATTAACGAAAAAGCCTTTGGTTTAGTGCTTTGTCAATTTATTCAGTTAAAACTCAAAGTATAAAATAATTTTTACACGGTACTTTATATTTATCATAAGTTCAAAAACACAGTGTTGCTATTCTTTTAATTCTTATCTATTTCCTATCTTTATAAATTAAGTTAAATCGAATAAAATAGTTGTTTAAATCAATAAATATAGGGCTTATTCTTAATAATCAAACCAACGGTTTTTCCACTAATTACAAAATCACCATAAAGAACAGAAAATGAAAACAATTAAAGGACCGGCAGTATTTTTAGCTCAATTTGTAGATAGTAAAGCACCTTTCAATACTTTGGACGGAATGTGCAAATGGGCCGCAGAATTGGGATATAAAGGAATACAAATACCTACATGGGAAAATTTCTTGATTGATATTGACAAAGCCGCTGAGAGTCAAACGTACTGTGATGAATTAAAAGGCAAAGTAAATTCTTACGGACTTGAAATTACAGAACTTTCAACCCATTTACAGGGTCAATTGGTTGCCGTTAATCCTGCTTACGACTTGATGTTCGATAATTTTGCGCCAGACAGCGTAAAGAACAACCCCAAGGCAAGAACAGAATGGGCCGTTAATGTTGTAAAAAAAGCGGCTACCGCAAGTCGTAGATTGGGTATCAAAGCGCATGCAACATTTTCGGGAGCACTTTTATGGCATACTTGGCATCCATGGCCCCAAAGACCTGCTGGTTTGGTTGAGATGGGTTTTGAGGAATTGGCAAAACGTTGGATGCCTATCCTAAATCACTTTGATGCGGAAGGCGTAGATGTTTGTTATGAAATACATCCTGGGGAAGATCTTCATGACGGGGATACTTTCGAACGTTTCTTAGAAGCAACAGGTAATCATAAGCGGGTAAATATTCTCTACGACCCTAGCCATTTTGTTTTGCAGCAATTGGATTATATTACCTATATAGACCATTATCATGAGTTTATCAAATCTTTTCACGTAAAGGACTCTGAGTTCAATCCCACTGGAAAAAAGGGAGCCTTTGGTGGTTATAACGATTGGGGAGACCGTGCTGGCCGATACCGTTCTTTGGGTGATGGGCAAATTGATTTTAAGAGTATCTTCTCTAAATTAACCCAATATGGCTGTGATGTATGGGCGGTTATGGAATGGGAGTGTTGCATTAAAAGTCCGGAGCAAGGAGCACGGGAAGGTGCGATCTTTATCCAAGATCATATTATAGAGGCCACCGAAAGAGCTTTCGACGATTTCGCAGGTGCTGAAATAGATAAAGGTATGCTTAAGAAGATATTGGGGATTTGATCTATTGAACATGGATCTCAAAATTAGCAAAGGGCCATCATGATGATAGCAGGGGAAGTTCCCGTAACATATGAATAAGGGAGTTATAACCAATACTACAATCTACACTTAATGCCTACCTTTGCATCAAAATAAATTCACCTTATGATTCAATCCATGACAGGATTTGGGAAGCATGTTGTACAACTTCCTTCAAAAAAAATAACCGTTGAACTTAAATCACTCAATAGTAAAAGCCTTGATTTAAATGCCAGAATGCCTCCGGCTTACCGTGAAAAGGAACTCCTACTTCGAAAATTAATCGCTAGCTCTTTAATTAGGGGGAAGATAGATTTTGGTCTATATGTTGAAAATACAGGCGATGAAACTTCAGCTCAAGTTAATGAAGCTGTGGTAAAGCTATATATGAAACAATTGGAATCAATAGCCAAAGGTGATGATTTTAAATTGCTGGAAATGGCATTACGTTTGCCTGATGCTATGAAAACTGAGCGTGAGGATATTGATGAAGAAGAATACAAAACCATACAGGAAGCCTTAAAGCAAGCGCTTGTCGAAATCAATAAATTCCGTTCAGAGGAAGGCCTTGTCTTGGAGAACGATTTCATTCAACGAATC
>JAAETN010000612.1 GCA_024228355.1 Maribacter sp.
AAAAATGTCGACACATAAAATAGAAGTCGACAAAGAGACGACTATCGAAGAGTTAAAAATTTTAATAAAAGAATTGGGTGGAAGAATTGGTAAGCGTAAAATTGACTATATCTTTCTAATTAGGGAAAATGGAAGCTTAAGGGATACCTTAAACGAGGAGGACACCTTGGGGGAATTGGGACTCGTTGGTAAGAATGCGAGGGTGGAACACAGCTAGGGGTCCCGACAGAATGGAGTTACTTTTAAATATTTTTCCTGTCAAATTCCAAAGCAACTTCATATTATTATGATATGCGATACGAAGTAGTTACATCTGAATTTGACGAATACCATGTAGTGATAAATTTATACCATGTAGTTTGGTACCAGAATACAATGCTTTTACATGAGCATTTTATTTTTTAAGAATATAGCAAGTGATCACATCGTATTTTGCATATTACTAAGAAGTACCTGCATGATAAAGACAAAGTAAGTAAGGACGTACATGTGTTTTGCAAGGGAACATGTAGTTCAACCATGTAGTTGAGTATGAGTCATTGCAGTCTAAGGAAGTAGTTCTATTGTTTATTTGCATATGCAAAGATCGATCTTCCTCACATGAGCGACACAATACCATGTTCGTACATGAATATCCTAAATGGCGAATATTCAAAGTAACTACATTCTTTGCCGGGAATCGAACCCGGAAGGTTGCATTTGCAAGGCTCGATCTTTACCAACTGAGCCACGCAGGTATATTTTTTTTTTGAAAATATCAATGGAATCAAGGGAAGGCTAAGTGCATGACAAAATTGTGGAGTATAACTCGTACGTTGATTACATTGATATTTTTCAAAAAATATACCTGCCTGGCTCAGTTGGCAAAGATCGATCTTTGAAAATGCAACCTTCCGGGTTCGATTCCCGGCAAAGAATGCAGTTACTTTGAATGTTCAAAAAATATAGCTGCGTGGCTCAGTTGGTAACGTTCGATGTTTGAAAATGCAACCTTCCGGGTTCGATTCCCGGCCAAGAATGTAGTTACTTTGAATATGCGCCATTTAGGAGATTCATGTACGAACATGGTATTGTGCCACTCATGTGATGAAGATCGATCTTTGCGGATTTTTCGTGCACTACAGGTGCATTTTTTGAATGTAGTTGCTTTGTATTTTGTGCATTTGCACTAGCGTGACGAGCGTGACCCCTTTTTTTTTGGCACTACAGGTGCTTTTTTTGGGCACTACAGGGACTGGTTTCCGTCTCTGTAGTTTTAATATGTTGCTTCTTTCTTGTTTGCTCGTTGACTGCATTGTATTTTGAAGATTTCCTTTTATGTAGTTAATTGAGTTTTACTACATGGTATTTTACTAAAACTCCATTTTTTTGGTAGCGTTTTATGCCCTTTTTTGGAATACCATGGACCCCCCCACCCCCCCCTACATGGTATTATTTTTATTTTTTTTACAATGAAGTTGCATGGTAATATTCCTCAAAGTACCCAAATCAGAAAGGCTAGACTCCGTACGTTTAATTAGTTGCATTGTAATTTTTCAAAAATAAAATGTAGAATCATGGAATTTGCCTTAAACCCAGGTAGATGCATGGTATTTTTTTGAAAAATATTATGCAACTCCATACTGTTGGGACCCCTAGATGTGTTGTTTCAAACTGAACAAGCACTGAACAGAAGTGAACCGACCCCGAACTGAACCCGCTTATAATACAAAAA
>JAAETN010000613.1 GCA_024228355.1 Maribacter sp.
AGAGGTTTTATTAGGTAAATTTTTCAGCTTAAAATAAACTACTTCCGGCGCGAAATCTACTGTAGTAAGAGTTTTATTGGTCGGTTGAATATTCCACTGTGGAAGTACGTTGTTATCTTTTGTAAAAACGGAACAAAAGAATTCATTAAATCGCTCTGCTTTTTGGGCGCTATCAGTCAAAACTGAACCTACGGAACTAAGAATGCATGGAATCTTCGATTTATAGGAAAGTTTACTTTTAATATGATTCCATAAAATTGATTGAACTGAACTGAACTGATTTACTGAACAATACAAAAAAACCCATAATATCAAGGATTAGTAAAGACAACAATAGGGCAGAAGGCAACAATATACTAACACAGTACTGTACTTTCACCATATACATTGTTGATGTAGGGAATTTGAAAGATCGAGTAAAAAAGAAATTTGTTTCCGGCAAGGGGCTTGCGGTTTAAAGGCGAGCCAGCTGACATGCCGGAACCGAGAACAAATACCAAAATCTGGCTGGGAAATACAGGAACCGATAACGATAACGTGTGTGTTTCTTATACCGATTTATTTAAATGGGCTGCTGCTTTGCGACGAAAAGCCTTAGCAGTTGGGACATTTACTACAGCCTGGGGTAGTTTGTTCCAGATACCAACAACCCTGCGAGCAAAAGAGAACTTGGATACTTCTAAGCGAAAGGATGGCACCCGGAG
>JAAETN010000614.1 GCA_024228355.1 Maribacter sp.
CATGGTATAATTTTTGGGAAAAAACGGATTTTTCAAAAAATATTGAAATCAGGGGACAAGATATATATTGATAACCTTTACCTGGAGTATAATGAAGACGGTGTAAATGAAGAGATTTCGATTAACTTTACGGACGAATCACCTGATGAAATGTTTCAGTCCTTTGATAATTATTCGCTGGATATGGAAAGTCAGAAAACTATTTTTAGTAAATTTAAATCTTCTAATACGGTCCTTTCCAGTGATAACAAGTTGTGGATTGAAGAATTGAATTATAAGGTTCTGGGGACTTTTAATAACAGAGACATATTGGAAGATACCCTTGATCTTCTTTTTCATAACCTGAATATGCATCAAGGGAGTCTTGGTTGTGTTTTTAAATTTGACGAAGAGAAGGAAGCGCAATGTATGGCTCAAAAGAAGATGGGCCTGCAATCATCATTTTCATTGTCTCGCCAGGTATTTGAAGACCTTAAAGAAGGTAAATCCTTCCTTAAAGGGCATCTGCTTTATATGCCGATTGTGAAAGATGACGGTAGTGCGTCAGGTTTCTTATATCTTTCACGTGGCCCATACGAACCAAGCTTTCAAGAGAATGAACGTGGGATGTTATCTACTGTCTGCCAGATAATTAGCAGCGTGTTGGATAGAAAGGAGAACGATTCTTCCGATGAAAGTTCATTTATAAAATGGCCGGGAAACATGATTGGTAACGCACCGGCATTGGAAAGCATTAATATGGTTGCGCCGCTTGATACAAATGTCCTGCTTTTGGGAGAAACAGGTGTGGGCAAAGAGATTGCAACCAAGGAGATACATCGCTTATCAAAAAGAAAAGAAGGTCCATTGGTCATCGTGAATTGTGCTTCAATTCCAAAGAATCTCCTTGAAAGTGAATTATTTGGTGTTATCAAAAAATATCCGGGTTTACATAACGACGAGCCCTTGCCGGGAAAATTTGAAATTGCTAATGGAGGAACAATTTTTCTTGATGAAATAGGAGAACTACACCTGGAATCGCAGGCAAAAATTTTGAGAGTTGTCCAGGAAAAGGAGGTAAGGAGATTAGGGGAAGAAATTGCGAGAACTGTGGATGTAAGGATTATTGCCGCGACAAACCGAGATATCAAAAAAGAGATGGAAGCGGGCACATTTCGCAGCGATCTGTTTTACAGATTTGAAAATACGATTAATATTCAGCCATTACGAGATCGAAAAATTGACATACCTATTCTTGCCCACTATTTCCTTGATTTGCTTGTGGTTCAAAAAGGTATGACATCAATGGGTTTCACGCCACAGGCAATGAAAATCCTTTTATCTTACCCATGGTTTGGTAATGTAAGGGAACTCAGG
>JAAETN010000615.1 GCA_024228355.1 Maribacter sp.
AAATGTTCATCCATTTCATTGGCGCCTTTTAATAGTTTATCGAAATTTTCATATCCCACTGCTAGTGCAATGGTTATGCCCACGGCACTCCATAATGAAAAACGCCCGCCAACCCAATCCCACATGGGAAACACGTTGTCGACAGATATTCCAAACTCAGCGATCTTCTCTGAGTTTGTAGATACAGCTGCAAAATGTTTGGCCACATCTTCTTGTTCAGCGTACTTTAAAAACCACTTTTTAATGGTAGTTGCATTACTCAAGGTTTCTTGGGTTGTAAAAGTCTTTGAAACCACAATGAACAACGTAGTTTCGGGATTCAATTCTTTGAGGACCTCATGCACATGATCACCATCTACATTACTTACAAAATGGGTCTTCAGATGGTTTTTATAATATTTTAATGCTTCGGTAACCATCGCCGGTCCCAGATCAGAGCCTCCAATACCAATATTGACAACATCAGTAAATGCTTTGCCCGAATAACCCTTTTCCTTACCAGAAATAATGGCTTTGGTAAAAGATTTTATATGTTCTTTCACTACATAAACTTCTGGAACGATATTAACACCATCCACTAATACCGAATCCGTCTTTTTAGCACGCAATGCTGTATGCAGTACGGCCCTGTTTTCAGTTTGATTTATAGCTTCTCCGCCAAAATATTCTTTAATGGCCTCTTTTAGATTTACCTCATCGGCCAATTCCAACAAGTTTGAAATGGTGTCACTAGAAATTCTATTTTTGGAAAAATCGAATAAAAAATCATTCCACTTTAAACTAAACTTATCCGCTCTCCCCTTATCAGCGATGAATAGTTCTTTTAGGTGGGTATTTTTCGAAGTATTATAATGATGTGTAAGTTTTTTCCAAGCTTGGGTTTGCGTAGGGTCAGTGTTCTGTAATGACATCTTTCTCGTTGAGTGTTAACAATTCTTCTTCTTTTGGCCTTTCTACATATTCAATACAATCCAATTGGTCCTTTTTAGGGGTGATGAATGCAAAATAATCCGGACGTAAAGATTCAGGCAATGGTTCAGCTTGAGGTAATTCCTCCCTTAATGGATCAACTTGTCTGCCATTTCTCCAGAATCGATAACAAACGTGTGGACCGCCCGTATTACCTGTCATTCCTACCCATCCTATAACATCACCCTGACGTACAAATTCGCCCCTACGGACATTTTGTTTTTTCATATGTAAATACTGCGTAGAATAGGTGCCATTATGGCGAATCTTGACATACTTTCCATTTCCTCCTCGACGTGTAGATTCCGTCACGGTACCATCTGCAGTAGCCATAATTGGTGTGCCAATTGGTGCAGCATAGTCCGTTCCTTTATGTGGGCGTAATTTATACCCATAATACCGGATTCTTCTTTTAAGATTATATCTTGAGGAAATTCTGCTAAACTTGACAGGAGCCCTTAAAAACGTTCTCCTTAAATTGTTGGCTTCTTCATCAAAATAATCAATGATATTCTTTAAGGAATCATTCTCGTAGGCGAAAGCATAAATAGGCTTGCCATTATGCTCAAAATAGGCGGACTCAATAGGTTCAGCCCCAGCGTATATTGAATCGTTGATGTATTTTTCCTTGTAAATAACCTTGAATTTATCTCCCTTTTGTAGTCTAAAGAAATCTATGGTCCATGCATATACCTCAGATAAATTATTGGTGACATTGTAATCTATACCTTGCTCCAATATAGCTTCGGACAATGAAGTCTCAATAATCCCAGAAGCTTCACGTTCTACATATTTCACGTCTTTTTTATCCTTGTAAGCGAACACGCTGTCCCTTAAATCGACCACCGTGTAATTAATGGCGTCATTCTCATAAATAAAAATCTGTGCAGTCTCGGTAGTATCCTTTGACTTTAAAATTACATAAGGCTTCCCTACATTAATTCTCCTAACATCAAAAGTATCTCTGAAATCCTGTGAAATCTTGTATATTTTTGGATACTCTACTTTATGTTCTAGCATTAATTCCCCAAAACTATCGCCATTTCTTACCGTGTCTTGCTGAACTTTAAAATCATTAAGATTAAAGCCATAGCGTTCTACAACTTCAGGTTCTTCAATAACTGCCAAAGCGGCTGCATTATTTTCAAGTGAATTATTGGTATTATCTTCCTTGCATGAAGTAAGAAAAATGAATATGATAAATATGCCCCAATATTTATACATTATGTTCTTTTTTTTATGCGGCTTGAACAAATGACCTTCCCATTGTTCGCCCCAGTCGTTTAACTCTTCTTTGGTTTACAATTCTTGAAAAAATACGATTTTTTTGAAAACTAGGAGGAAGGAATTCCTTCCAATTCGCGCCTCCGGTAGCATCGCCCTGTCCTTTTTCATCTCCTAAATACCTACGGGTTAAACCCATATGTATTAAAGGCCAGTTTATATTCGCGTTGATATCCAATGTTTTTAACGCTTTGATAAGCCTTTTATTATTCTTTTGCTCTTCAGATAACCCTAAATATTTATGATAAATCGCATTATTTTTTAGTTGCCTGGATATCCTGATCAATCTTGGTGTAAATCTATACTCAAATTGTTTAAGGGTCAACGTATTCTCACCGCTTGTTCTATCCGCAGCTCCCTTTTTCCAATAGACATGTTCATATAACTTCTCTATGGTACTTTTTGATGCATATTGATTACGCTCAGAAAAGTTGACCAAATGCTCCAAAGGCGTTACATACATCACCATCATTCTGTTCTGAACAGACTGAAAACCGCTTGCTGGTGATAAGGCCGTTCTGTTTTTTAAGAACTGTGTACACTTTATACCTTTTATCTTGACGCGGAACGACGAAATCATGGCTTCATAATAACTATTGATTCGTCTTGCCATTTCAATTAAAAAATCAACATCCTGCGCCTTATGGTCAACAAACTGTTTTTGCTCATGCAATATAAGTTTAAAATACAATTCGGTAATCTGATGGTGCATAATAAAGATCTCCTCATAAGGAAAATATGTACGAGGTACTTGAAGACTCAATAATGTATCTAGGTGAATATAAACCCGGTAAGTGAGGTATCGTTGATAAAGGAGTCCGTCTAAATAAGAGCTTAAATCTTGACCAGAATCCTTATGTTTTTCTTCGAGTTTAAAAATTTGGGATTCAATCTGCTCTTTGTTTTCCATTCTATGGTCAATCCATTACTATTTTAAACTGGTGCTTTAATCCATTATAGCCATCCAAATCGGCCTTTATTGCACCTACTGCCAAATCGGCTTTTATGCGGATCGGAATCCTGTTCTTATCTTTCGAAACCCAAAGAGTAAGACTCTCCTGTTCCTTGAAAACCCTTCCCGATTGCACCAATGGTCTAAATTTGTAACATTCAACCTTGCCATATTTGGTTTTGATAATTTCGGTGCCCAAATATTTAAGTTTAAAATTGAAGATGCCATCATCATCGTACAGTAACTTCAAATTTATCGCCTCCCCTTTTACCAGATCCTTTGGTTCATAATTGTTCCGCAGGTAATAAAAAGCGGAGATGAGATCCTGAATACTATCTTGGAGCGTAAAATTAATCTTTTTCTTGTTCTTTTTGTCATTAAGAATGGCTTTATCCTTTTCATGGTCAAAATTGATCTCCACATCTTTTTTATAACCTCCTTCATTTATTTTTCGCACAAATCTGTAGGGCTTGCCATCTACTTTTCCAAAATAACTTTCATAGGTGTCATCAACCTTAAAAAATATACTTGCAAAGCCGGTTGTCTGACCTTTTCCCACCACATGATATACAGGCGTACCTTCTATACTGTCTGACTTCACATGTAAGGTGGCATAACTGGCATTTAACCAACCATAATGCACTCTAAATTTCAACCACTCGCCAGGTTTAAAAACAGAAACACTGTCCTGAGCAGTTATGCCAAATGTAATAGTCAAAAACAGAATTGTAATTAATATCCTCATAGCTGATTCTTATGTAAAACTACTAAAAGTGAACTAATCTATTTAATTAGTTACTATACATAAACAAAATTTGTTCCAAAGTATTGTGCAAAAAAAAGCCCAGTCGTATAACTGGGCTTTTCCTAAATAACCAACCAAACTTTAAATTATGAAAAACCAATACTTAAAGTTGTAAGGGAACCACCCCTTACTTGAGCAAAGTTAATACATACTATTGGTGACCAAAACTCTTTTAACGTACTTTAACTATTCCCTTAACAGATATTTATGCCTGTTTTATGAAAATTGACAATTTATTAAGAAATCCTTGCCTTTTATAAGGTACCTCGGGATTGCTGTTCTCGTTCAATAGCCTCAAATAACGCCTTAAAATTCCCCTTCCCAAAAGATTTTGCTCCTTTCCTTTGAATGATTTCGATGAACATAGTTGGCCTATCTAAAATTGGCTTTGTAAAAATCTGAAGCAAATAGCCTTCATCATCCCTATCAATAAGGATACTGAGCTCTTTTAAGGGTGCAAGATCTTCATCTATTTCTCCGACCCTGTCCAACACATCTTCATAATAAATCGCAGGAACGGTTAAGAACTCTACACCTCGATCTCTAAGTGCAGTAACTGTCTCGATAATATTATCCGTGGCCATCGCCATATGCTGCACACCGGCCCCGTTATAGAACTCTATATATTCTTCTATTTGTGATTTTTTTCTTCCATCTGCCGGTTCGTTAATTGGAAATTTAATCCTTCCGTTACCATTACTCATTACCTTGCTCATAAGTGCGGTGTACTCAGTTGAAATATCCTTATCATCAAAAGAGACCAATTGGGCAAAGCCCATTACTTCTTTGTAGAACTTACACCATTTGTTCATTTCGTTCCATCCAACATTGCCTACCATATGGTCTATATATATAAGACCAACATCCGGGGCCTTATATCTTGGGTCCCAACTTACATATCCTGGTAAAAATACGCCTTCATAGTTTGTCCTTTCCACGAAGATATGTACTGTTTCTCCATAAGTATGAATTCCAGACAAGGTAACCTCGCCATTTTTATCTTCAATCTTTTTAGGTTCTAGATAACTTTCGGCACCTCGTTTGGTAGTTTCGTAATAACTTTTGGCAGCATCATCAACCCAAAGTGCAATTACCTTGACGCCGTCTCCATGTGCATCAAGATGTTTATTAATCTCACCACCAGATTTTAAAGGTGAAGTAAGGACCAACTTAATCTTATCCTGTATCACTACATAAGACACTTTGTCTTTTAATCCTGTTTCAAGGCCGGCATAGGCCAAAGGTTGAAAACCCCAGGCGGAAATATAATAGTGCGCAGCCTGTTTGGCATTACCCACATAAAGTTCTACATAATCAGTGCCCAAAAGCGGTAAAAAATCTTCTGCTTCAGGGTTTTCTTTTGGCAATTTTAATGAAGTATTATCTAAGGTAGACATGATATAATGATTTTAAATGGAATTTAAATGGAATATGTAACAGCAAAATCACTGCTCAAAGGTGATTGGGACTGTCTTACCACATTGCCCTAAGATGGGCCGTAATGTCAATTCTTAGTTTCATCATGTTGCTTTACTCAAAACAAATATCGCAAAAAAGGACCATACAAACTGTTAAGGATTTTAAAACCAGTAGCCCAGACTAAAAAAGAAATTACTGGTACCTTCTGGCGACCAGGAATACATAACCTGCAGTGGTCCCATAAAAGATTCCAATCCATAGCTTACTCCATAACCTGAATAATCAGGTTCTGTGAACCACTCTCCAGTTCTAAAAAGATCGTCATCGACATTTGAGAAATTTGCGGTGAACATGACATGGTTCTTGGGTGCAAATTCCAAATCTAATCGGCCATAAGCCTTAACATAACTATTTCCTGGTAGCGATAAGAAATCATATCCTATAAAAGGGGTGAAATTATTGATTAGGTTATTGCCATAACCCCCTAGTACAAAATCGAAAGTACTGACTCCTGACGTTCCTAATTTAAAACCACCTTCTGTTTCTATGTTCAATGATAAATTTTGAAGTAATGGGAAAGCCGTTCCCATTCTTGCTTTGGTAATGGAAAACTCCTTGAAGTTGTTATTGAAATCTGAAGAGTACACATATAAATGAAAGTCCCCATCAAAATACAATCCTTTTGACGGGAAGTATTTATCATTATAAGTATCTAACTTCAATTGGCCATAGGCGCTATAATAGCTGCTTTTTTCGAAATATGTTCGTTCTTCACTAGAATTCAAATTAAGTTCTGAAGTATCTCCTGTCAATGCCCCTAACGTCCTCGTACTATACCTTAAATACTTGTGCTCAGCACCCAAGCTAAAGGCAAACTCTTCCTGCCAGAAGGTTTGTACATAAATTTGATTGGTCAAATCCAAAACATCCATATTAAGGGTATTGATATTTACTCCTGATGGTACTTGAAAATTACTTTCTATCAAATCAAAATCGATCTCTTTTTCAAAATCATTGTAGCGTGAATTAATCCCAAAACTCCAATAAGATCCCTTATCAATATAATATTGCAGATTATAACGAACGTTATCCCCCAATATCAAATCAAAGGAAGCCACATCATCACCAAAAACAAGATTTTTACGGGTAAGATTTATGATGGCCGCACTATTGTATAGATCATCGTAATGGGCGCCTACTTTTAAAAAAGTTTTATTTTTGGTTTCATCCAACTTTAAAATAAGATCCTCCTCATCGGTATCTGACAACAGCTCATACCTGATTGTTTTAAAATTACCGGTTGCCGCCAAATTACTTATTCCTCGTTGCAATTTTTCAAAAGTGGTACTGTCGCCGAGTTTAAATCTGAGTTTGCCCTTAACATATCCTCTGGTATAATTATCGTTATCCCCCCTAAGAATCAACCTAGTGATCAACAAACTATCAACAGGTGCAATCGGAGTAGCGGTTCTAATTGCCTTATCTTGTGTCAAGCTGATTTTTTTTAATTCTTCATATTTATCCCTTGCCGCATTTTCACCATTCTTGATTATCTCATGATCCAAATCAAAATCCATCACGGAATAATTAGCCATATCAGGTTTAATATAAACATCTGTTTCCACAGATTTCTCAATCATGTCTTCCACAGTTCTGAAGTTATTGATCTGCAATAAAATCCCAGTAGCAGAAAGAAGTTCATTCCTATCCCTTAAACCGTGCTGAACATCTACGCCGATTATAATATCGGCACCCATATTCTTAACTTCCTCAATAGGGTAATTATTTACGACCCCACCATCTATAAGGACTTTCCCCTTTATAGAAAATGGCTCAAACAATGATGGCAGCGTTCCACTGGCCATTATGGCCTCTGGCAAATACCCACTGTCAAGTTTGATCTGTTCCCCGGTCTCTACATTAGTGGCGATGCATACAAAAGGAATTGGTAATTTGTTAAAATCATTTATATCCTTTACATGGTATAAATGTTTCACCAACTCGTGATATATATTCTGACCGCCTGAAAATCCCTGTGGTATTGCAACTTTGAAATTGTCGAAAGGAATTTTTATGGCATATCTTTCAGAATCTTCTTTTTCATAAAAGGTTTTTACACCTCTTGGTAGGTTATCGCTTATTAATCTATTAAAATCAATATTCCTAAAAATAGAATCGAGCCGTGCTGCTGAATATCCTGAGGCATAAAGGGCCCCGACAATAGCACCCATACTCGTACCTCCAATGTAGTCGATTTTTACCCCAGCTTCCTCAATCACTTTAAGGGCTCCAATATGAGCCATACCCTTTGCGCCTCCGCCACTTAATACCAAACCTACTTTAACACCATCTTCCTTTTCTGGGTCCTGGGCATTGAGGTCAACTACTAAGAAAAGCAATATCAAAAGTATGGTGGTTACTGTTTTCATATTGACAATGGGTCGTAATTTTCAATGAAATGTTTCATAAATCTTTTTTGCCTTGGCAATGCCTACAACAGTTGCCAAGTTTTCAACTGATGCTTCCTTGACCCTTTTGACCGATTTGAATTTTTTTAATAAATCTCTTGCTGTTTTTTCACCAACCCCATCAATACTTTCCAAGGCCGAATTTATGGCGGCTTTACTTCTTTTGTTCCTATGGAGCGTAATGCCAAAGCGATGGGCCTCATTCCTGAGTTGTTGAATAATTTTTAAACTTTCTGATTTCTTATCCAAATATAAGGGAATGGGGTCTTCGGGAAAATAAATTTCTTCCAATCTTTTGGCAATTCCAATAATGGCGATCTTGCCTCTTAATCCCAAAATTTCCAGACTTTTCAAGGCCGATGATAATTGGCCCTTTCCCCCATCTATGATGATCAATTGGGGTAAAGGTTGCGCTTCATTCAACAATCTCTTATATCGCCTGTAAACCACTTCTTCCATAGAAGCATAATCGTCTGGACCATCAACAGTTTTTATATTATAATGTCTATACTCCTTTTTTGACGGTTTCCCGTTCTTGAAAACAACACAGGCTGCAACCGGATTACTCCCTTGAATATTACTGTTATCAAAGCACTCTATATACCTAGGTTCTTCAGACAATCTAATATCTTTTTGCATTTGAGCCATAATCCTATTGGTATGACGCTCTGGATCAATAATCTTGATCTGATTGAATCTTTCCTGTCTAAAATACTTTGCATTTCGTATAGAAAGGTCCAAGATTTTTCGCTTATCACCTAATTTGGGTACAGTTACTTTCAAATGAGGTTCAACTACAATCTTAAAGGGCAAATAGATCTCCTTTGACTCCGAGTTGAACCGTTGCCTAATTTCAAAAATGGCCAACTGTAACAGATCTCTATCTTTTTCATCGAGCTTCTTTTTGATTTCCATGGTATGTGATCTAATGATAGAGCCATGTGAAAGCTGCATAAAGTTAACATAGGCAAACGCATCGTCGGCAATGATAGAGAAAACATCAACATTGTTGATTTTTGGATTAACAATGGTAGTTTTCGACTGATAGTTTTCGAGAACATTGATCTTATCCTTGATTTGCTGTGCCTCTTCAAAGTGCATGCCATCAGCCAGTGATTTCATTTGAGTTTTAAAGGATCGTAAGGAAGATTTAAAATTTCCTTTAATTATATCCCGAATCTCACTGACCTGTTTCTCATAATCGGCACTACTCTGTAAACCTTCACATGGGCCTAAACAATTTCCTAAATGATATTCAAGGCACACCTTATACTTGCCAGCCTCAATCTTTTCCTTGGTTAAATCATAATTACAAGTTCGTAAAGGATATACATTATTAACTAATTCCAGTAATGTTTTTACCGTGTACATACTGGTATACGGTCCGAAATATTCAGAACCGTCCTTTATTAGTTTTCTCGTAGGAAAAATTCTGGGGAATCGTTCATTTTTAATACAGATCCAAGGATATGATTTGTCATCCTTGAGTAATACGTTATACCGAGGTCGATACTTTTTAATGAGATTATTTTCCAACAAGAGTGCATCAGTTTCCGTTGCCACAACAATGTGCTTAATACTGTATATCTTTTTTACCAGAATTCTGGTTTTACCATATTCATGGTTCTTGTTAAAATAAGAAGAAACCCTTTTTTTTAAGTTTTTTGCCTTTCCTACATATAATATCTTTTCATCAGCATCATAAAACTGATATACACCAGGACTATTTGGTAGAGTGCTTATTTGAATCTTTAAGGGTAAATGAGGCATTAAGATGTTTAGCGCTTTTATGTTAAAATGTACACTGTTAAATTACTATGTTTTTGATTAAACAAATACTCTTTACTGTTTTTTAACTTCACCTCTTGGTGAGTGAGTCTACGTAGACAATAAGGGAATATTGATATATTGTTATAATTAATTATGGAACGATTGATTTTTGTTAATTTTACTAAACCATCTTCAAAACAACTTGTTGTTTAATTAGTTTTCATTATATTTAGCTGAGCAACTGCTATTAATCAATTTATAGCACTTTTATGATTTTAACTCCTTGTTTTTGTGCTAGTTAAATAGATTTAAAAAAAATACTTCCTCCCATTTTTAATTGTCAAATTGCCAAATTTTTATTAAAAAAGTGCATTTCATCGATAAAAGCGTGCATTTAATGGATTTTTTATTTATATTTAGAACATCAAAATCAAAAATAATTTTTTTTAAGCATGGACAGTTACATTATAACGCTCGGCACGTATTTAATATTGATGTTGTTTTTCAAAGTTTATTTTGCGGTAGCCGCCAAGGAATAATAACTACTTTTCTTATCTTATCGTAAATATTCAACCCCCCACATGTTGAAATCAGATTTACGAGTACTTTACACTAACTTCAGGAATGAACTTTCATTCGAAAAGATCAGCGAAATTAGTTTGCAATTAGCCAATAATTCGTTGGAACTTCCCATATGGGATTTTGATTATTACCACTTGTATTCTCCTATTCCGGATAAGAAAGAAATAGACACTACCTTCTTATTGTCTATACTTCAAGGCAAGGATAAACATGTAATTTTTCCGAAAATGGAAGGTGATGAATTAATTCATTTTTTACTTACAGATAATACTATCTTCAAAACTAATAAATGGAATGTTCCTGAACCTGTTGATGGCATTTCAGTTGAACCGAATAAAATTGATGTGGTTTTTGTTCCCCTTCTTGCTTTTGATAGGCAAGGCAACAGAGTTGGTTATGGCAAGGGGTTTTATGACCGATTTCTGAAGCAATGCAGATCCGAATCAATAAAAATTGGATTGTCATTTTTCGATGCTGAAGAAGAAATTACCGATGTTTTTGAAAATGATATTCCCCTGGATTACTGCATAACCCCTAACAAAATCTACAAATTTTCCTAATCCTGATTTTCTTCAGGAACTACTTCTTCCGTTTTCTTATTGCCAAAAGCCTTTTTATTGAAAACCAATAAAATACCAACACCGGTACTTATGGCCGTATCAGCCACATTAAATACGGGGTCGAAAAAGCTAAAATTACTTCCTCCAAAATAAGGCACCCAATCTGGCCAGGTACTATCTATCATCGGAAAATAAAGCATGTCCACCACCTTTCCAAAAAACAATCCGCCATATGGTTCATCAGAGAAAAGTGAAGCCACCTGACCAATGCTATCATTGAACAAAACTCCATAAAAAACGGAGTCAATAATGTTTCCTAAAGCTCCTGCAAATATCAATGAAACCGCAAGAACCAACGTTTTTGAGCTTTGCTTTCTAATACTGTCATAGAGCCAATACCCAATTCCTACCACTGCAAACAAACGGAATACGGTCAAAATCAATTTGGCGGTGTTTTCAGATATAGGTAAGAAGTCGTTTAATTTGGCCCCCCATGCAGCGCCAGAATTCTCGATAAAATGGATTTTAAACCATTCGAAAACTTCATAAGAATCGCCTAGGGCAAAATGTGTTTTTATGTAAATCTTACTGACTTGATCAACAATCAACACCAAGACAATAAGCAGTAATGACTTTTTTATATTCATTCAATAAAATATAGATGGGCAAAAATAAGGATATTATTCGGTTTTACTTAAGTAGATATTACCAGTGGTTGTGCTTAAATTAAAATAATTGGTCCCCATTGGAATATTGTTTTTAGAAATACTGCCGAAGCTGTTTTTAGTTACGATATTTGCCTCTTTTGAACGTACATAGATGTCGCCACTACGTGTTATCGCATGTACTGTACCATAGATAGAATGAATATTGCAGCTACCATCATCCAAGGTTACTTTTAAATCTTCGTAGCTCCCTTTTGCATAAACATTAGTATTAGTCCCAAGAAGACGGACGTTCATATTTTCAGGAATCTGCAATTTTAATGAAATTGAAATCACTTTATGGGCACTTAATTTATCATTGGGTTTTATAAAATTGGGATGGAATCCTGCACTTATAGCGATAGACGGAACGTGCTCCTCTATTTTAACCAATAAATCGTTTTTATATTCCCCATCAATTAGGGCTTCAACCACAATTTCCTTCGATGAAGTTGTAGAAAGGTCAATCCTAAAACAGTTGGCAGCATTAATAAGTACATATGAAGTTTCTGGGTTAAGAACAGATTTTTTAACCACCTTTTGGGCATTTGACAATCCAAAAGATAATAGCATAACCAAAACAATTAATCCTCTTCCCATTACTAAGAATAAAAAAACGCCCTAGAGGGCGTTTTATTTATTTTTGCATGTTTTTCGCCTCGATACTCAGCGTAGCATGAGGAACCAATTTTAAGCGTTCCTTATTGATCAATTTACCTGTTACACGACAAATACCATAAGTTTTGTTCTCTATACGCAACAATGCATTTTTTAGGTCTCGAATGAACTTTTCTTGGCGAATTGCCAATTGTGTATTCGCTTCTTTACTCATTGTTTGCGAGCCTTCCTCAAAAGCCTTGAACGTAGGCGCTGTATCATCTGTACCATTATTACCATCGTTCATATAAGAACTCCTTAATAAGTCTAAGTGACTTTTTGCCTTATCTATTTTATCTTCAATCAAAGTTTTGAATTTTGCCAGATCCTTATCTGAATATCTTACGTTTAAATCTTGTGCCATTTTATTAGTGTTTTTCGATAAACAATTTTGTGTTCACTTCGTCAAAGGCAATTGCTGTGCCATTTTCCAAATTATCCTCAAAGTTCAGTTCTGCTGTTAGCGTTTCGGTCTTAATATAGTTAAGGTTACTTTCAACTGCATTTTCAACCAATCCGTCTTTTAGGATCTTTATGTCAATTTTGTCGGTTACCTCATAACCAGATTCTTTTCTAATATTTTGAATTCTGTTTACAAGTTCCCTTGCAATACCTTCCTTTCTAAGGTCTTCACTGATGGTTACATCCAAGGCGACGGTCAAGGGTCCTTGACTGGCCACTAACCAACCTTCTATATCTTGGGAAGATATCTCTACATCCTGTAACTGTAAATTAATGATTTTATTTTCAATTTCTAAGGAAATTTCGCCTTCTTGTTCAATTTTTTGGATGTCTTCCTGTCCTAAAGCCCCAATACGCTGCGCTATTTGCTTCATTTCCTTGCCAAATTTAGGGCCCAAAACCTTGAAATTTGGCTTGATCTGCTTCACTAAAATTCCAGAAGCATCATCCAAGAGCTCTATTTCCTTAACATTGACTTCTGACATGATCAAATCGGCAACAGCTTCAATTTCATGTTTTTGATTTTCATCCAAAACAGGAATCATTATTCTTTGCAAAGGCTGCCGAACCTTGATTTTTTCTTTTTGGCGAATTGAAAGTACTAATGATGAAATGGTCTGTGCCTTTGCCATCTTACTTTCCAATGCTGCATCGACCATCGATTTATCATATTTCGGAAAATAAGATAAATGTACACTTTCAAACTTATCCTTAGCCGTAGTATTGGTCATATCCTTATACAAACGATCCATAAAAAATGGTGCAACCGGAGCTGATAGTTTGGCCACCGTAACCAAACAGGTATACAATGTTTGGTAAGCCGAAATCTTATCTTTTTGATAATCCCCCTTCCAGAAACGTCTTCTACACAAACGAACGTACCAGTTGCTGAGGTTCTCTTGTACATAATCAGAAATAGCCCTCGTGGCCTTGGTGGGTTCATAATCGGCATAGGCCTCATCTACCTTTTTGATCAAAGTATGCAATTCAGATAATATCCAGCGGTCAATTTCAGGCCGTTCGTGCAATGGAATGTCATCCTCGGAATAAGAGAATTCATCAATATTCGCATATAGGGCAAAGAACGAATAAGTATTATAAAGTGTGCCGAAGAACTTTCGTTTTACCTCTATAATTCCTTCAATATCAAATTTAAGGTTGTCCCAAGGATTGGCGTTCGATATCATGTACCAACGGGTAGCATCTGGCCCATGATCGTCCATAGTCTCAAAGGGGTCTGCGGCATTGCCGAGTCGTTTTGACATTTTCTTACCATCCTTGTCCAGAACCAAGCCATTTGACAACACATTCTTGTAAGCAACCGAGTCAAATACCATGGTTGCAATGGCATGCAGCGTATAAAACCATCCTCTGGTCTGATCAACACCTTCTGCAATAAAATCAGCTGGGAATGTCTGCGCTTTATCAATTAAATCCTGGTTTTCAAAAGGATAATGCCATTGTGCGTAAGGCATTGAACCACTATCGAACCAAACATCGATCAAATCGCTTTCGCGTCTCATGGGTTTACCCGATTTTGAAAACAAGGTGATTTGATCAACGATATTCTTATGAAGGTCTATTTTATCATAATTCTCTTCGCTCATATCACCAACCACGAAATCTGCAAAGATATCCTCTGCTAATACACCCGCTTCAACGGCCTTGGCCATTTCACTTTTTAGTTCTTCAACCGATCCTATAATCATGGCTTCTGTACCATCTTCAGTACGCCATATTGGTAATGGAACTCCCCAATAGCGCGAACGGGAAAGGTTCCAATCATTGGCATTGGCCAACCAATTGCCAAACCTACCTTCACCCGTTGCTTTGGGCTTCCAGTTTATAGTCTGGTTCAACTCGAACATACGCTCCTTGACATCGCTTATTTTTATGAACCAAGAATCTAATGGGTAATACAGAATGGGCTTGTCGGTACGCCAGCAATTAGGGTAGCTATGCACATACTTTTCAACCTTAAAAGCCTTGTTCTCTTCTTTTAAACGAATGGCAATTTCAACATCGACCGACCTTTCGGGAGCTGTACCATCATCATAATATTCGTTCTTGACATATTTACCGCCCAACTCTTTCATTTCGGGCCTGAATTTACCTTGTAAATCCACAAGCGGAACGGGATTCTTATTCTCATCCAAGACCAACAAAGGTGGCACTTCAGGATTGGCCTGCTTGGCAACCATGGCATCATCTGCACCAAATGTTGGAGCTGTATGCACAACTCCTGTACCGTCCTCGGTAGTCACAAAATCACCGGCAATTACCCGAAAGGCATTCTCTGGATTTTGATAAGGCAAAGTATAAGGCAATAATTGCTCATATTTTATGCCTACTAAGTCCTTACCTAATACATTACCAACTATTTTATAGGGTATCTTTTTGTTGTCGGATGAATAATCCGCAAAATCGCTTTCACTCTCAGTTTCGAAAAACTTTCCAATGAATTGCTTGGCGACCAAACTTTTTGCCAAAACTACTTTGGTAGGTTCAAAAGTGTACTGGTTAAATGTTTTGACGATGGCATATTCAATTTTTGCACCAACGGTCAAGGCCGTATTCGAAGGAAGCGTCCATGGTGTTGTTGTCCAAGCCAGAATATGAATATCTCCTTCGATAGCATTAAAAACAGTTGGTAAGGTTTCCTTTTTAACCTTAAACTGGGCTATGACCGTTGTATCAGTTATGTCCTGATACGTACCCGGCTGATTCAATTCATGCGAACTTAAACCAGTACCGGCCTTTGGTGAATAGGGCTGAATGGTGTATCCTTTATAAATTAGGTCTTTGTCATATATCTGTTTCAGCAACCACCAAACTGACTCCATATACTTGGACTTGTAGGTGATGTAAGGATCGTCCATGTCTACCCAATAGCCAATCCTTTCGGTCATCTCATTCCAAACATCTGTATAGCGCATTACGGCTTTCTTACATGCTGCATTGTACTCCTCCACCGAAATCTTTACGCCAATATCCTCTTTGGTTATTCCTAATTCCTTTTCAACGCCCAACTCAATAGGAAGACCATGAGTATCCCAACCTGCTTTACGTTTCACCTGATAACCCTTCATGGTCTTATAGCGTGGAAAGATATCCTTTATCGTTCTCGCAATAACATGATGAATGCCAGGCATACCGTTGGCGGAGGGAGGGCCTTCATAGAATACATAGCTTGGATCTCCTTCACGAGTGGAAACACTTTTTTCGAAAATAGCATGTTCTTTCCAGTGTTGCAGTTCTTCTCTTGCAACCTTGGGTAAATCCAAACCTTTGTATCCGGCAAACTTCATGCTATCTCTTGTATTGCTCTATTTATTAAGGCTGCAAAATTATAAATTTAGATTGAATTATTTCCATATTATACTAAATGAAATACAGCTAGATATATCCATTTTTCGTAAATGTTAAAATAAAGCATCTAAATGGACGGAATGATACGTATATCTAAACAGTTGAAATAAAATAAATACATAAACCAAAGCAAAATGAAAAAAGCAATTTTAGGCGTAATTTTAATGATAGGCATGAGCGTATCATTTGTATCCTGTAAAGGATGCACGGATAACGATAAAAAAGCAGTTGAAAAAGCAAGTGAGGCAATTAGTGAAGCTGCCGCTGCTGCTGAGGAGTCTGCCGAAGGAACACTGGAAACAGCTGGTGAAGTCGTTGATGAGGTAATAGAAACTACCAGTGAAGCTGCGGAAAGTGCCAAGGACGCTGCTGGCGAAGCCGTAGACAAGGTTAAAGAAGCTGGTGAAGAAGTCAAGGATGCAGCAAATGATGCAGCTGACAAGCTTAAGAAAAAGGCAAAAGAGGTAAAAGACGAAGTTAAGGATTAACTGCTTTTCTTAGCAAAAATAGAACCCTGACGGTATCGTCAGGGTTTTTTGTTTAAAAGCTATAGCCTACACCTAAAATCAAATTTGTGCCCGGTGCTGCAATACCCGAAGAATAAGAGCGATAAAGCTGGTTTGTAATGTTCTCTATTCCAAGGCTGACTTTAAAAGCATTTGTAAGATTGTACTGGCAACGTAAATTCAAGGTATACCAAGAAGGGGAATAGGGTAATCCGTTGGAATCCTGAGCATAAATGTAGCTTTTGCTCTGTTCGGAAGTCGCCAAATCGTAATTTGCAATTTCACCATTATAATTAAGGAATAAATCGGTCTTTAGATTTTGATTTTTCCAAACCAAATGAAAATCCCCAAAAGTAGGAGCTACATGCCTAGCAGGTGTATCAGTCCCATCATCTTCCTCTTCAATTCCTTCCGTCAATGTTAGGTTTGAAATGAGGGAGAGGTTTTCCGAAAGAAAGGCCTCCAAGCCAAACTCAAAGCCATAAACATACGCTTTAGCAGCATTCTGCATGGCCTGTACATTGCTCAATTCACCATTGTACTCAATTTGGGATAGACCATTGAATAGGTAATTCCTACGTACCAATGCATCAACCAAATAGGTATAAAAAGCAGCTCCCTTAAAAACGACTTTGTCCTTATAGTTTTTCTGAATCCCCAATTCAACATTATAGGCATATTCCGGTTCCAGGTCTAGGTTTGGAACTACAACAGAACCTGGTTCAGATTCAAAGACCTTGCCCACGTCATCAATATTAGGTGAACGAAAACCAGTTGAACCGTTAAAGGTGATCTTCAGATCTTTTTTTGGAAACCAACTGAAACCTAAGCTGCCGGTTAGGGCCCCAGTACTCAAATCTGCATTATCAAATGGAAATGAATAATAGGTTTTATCAAATTCGGCATCAACCCAAACATGACTGTATCGTAATCCTGAAAGCAAGGTAAAGTTTGGTTTCGCCTTGTATTCCCCATTTATGTATCCAGCAATGGTTTGCCAGGACGAACTATCTGGATAACGGGATGCTGCAGCTGATTGTATATTGGTGGTTATATTCTTTTGACTACCGTTTGAATTTACGTAGTTATAAACATATTCCGCTCCGTAATACAATCGAAGGTCTCCGATTTTCTTATTTTCAAAATCTATATTCGTAGATAATGCGTTGACCATTTCTTCGGTAGAATACAAGATAGGATCTTGATAACCGCGCTCGTGTCTACTTTCTTCAAAATATTGGTACGCAGTAGTGATTTTTAATCCATCGTAAAACTTTCCTTTCCCTTTTTTATTTACTTGCACGTTCCCCATAAACCACTTTTGAGGCCCATAATACCATTCAGCTGAGCGAAGTCCATTACCATCCTCAGAAGGTCTTATTAATCTATCATAACGCGAATAATCAGATGTTCCTGAGTAAAACAACCCCATATTCAAATTCCACTTATTATTGGGCTTATGGGTTATTTTTTGCATCAGGTTTATCTGGTTATACCCAGTAGAAACCTGCTTCTGAGGGTCATCGTTGATTACCAAAGCATCTATACCATTGGTAGTCGCAACATAATTTTCCCTTAGGTAAGAATTCGGTCCATTGGACCCCATTTTAAGATCATCAAAACTGTTATAGGAAACACTGGTCAAATATGCCCATTTTTTTTTGCCCAGATTAAAATCGAAATGGGCCGTGTTTTCCTTATTTGCAGATGCGAATCTATAATTGGCATTGCCGGTAAGTGAAAGGCTATCAATACTTGACAGGATTGCACTTTTGGTATAGAAGTTCATTACACCCCCGATGGCATCGCTCCCGTAAATAACAGATCCAGGACCAAAAATCACTTCAGTATTCTTTATGCCATAGGGGTCAATCGATATTACATTTTGGATATTACCCCCCCGAAAAATTGCATTGTTCAATCGAACACCATCAACAGTCAATAGCAATCTGTTGGTAGCGAATCCTCTAATCATGGGACTACCACCCCCCAATTGACTTTTTTGGACAAAAACCTTACCACTGTGCTGTAATAAATCTGCTGAAGTTTGTGGATTGGCGAAGGCTATTGCCCTCGCACCCAATGATACTATTTTATGCGGAATATCTTTTTTTTGTTGTTCCCATTTAGAGATTGACATTACCACCTCATCCAACTGCTCAGGCTTCAAAACCATAAAGGCCCTAGCATTGTTCTTTAAAAGTTGTGATTTGGAAGATTTGTAAAGATCGTAGCTAATATGCTTAAAAGTGATGCGCTCATTAGTACTAAAAATGGAAATATCACATCTACCATCAAGATCAGAAAGTGACGTTTTCGATTTGTCATTATTAAAGACCGCTACATTTATGACGGGCTCTTTCGTGTAAAAGTCCAAAACCCTTATTTCCTGAGCAGAAATAGTAGCAATAAGCATGAAAAATATGATAAATACTACCTTGTTCATACTAGCTGAAAACTTCGTTTAAAATAGCGAGCGACTTGGGTTTTCGAAATCCCTGCAAATGTAATTCAAAATAAAGAACCAAGGTTTGTAACAACTGCTGTCGGTTGGCTTTCTTCATCTTGACGCTATGTATTGCATCAAAATTTATGCCCAAAAACCTTTTAAAGAAATTTAAATTTTCGCCCGAAAGATTTGGATTTAGGGTCGGATTATCAGTAAACTCACCTTCCAACAAATCAAAAGACCCTCCATCCGTTATCGTTGTATCCGGATAAAAACCTAAATATTTGGTTAGGGCCATTAAGAAGTAGATATGAAAATTGGTGGTTTCGGTGTTTGTATCCAACCATTGCATTGCGCTTTCCACAAAATAAAACAGCCCTTCATTACGCTCCTCTTCTTGAATACTGTTGGTCAACATTTCGGCCAAAAACAAGGCTATGGCATTCTTTGGAATCTCTGAATGCAATGTTTGGTAATGATAGGTTACCCGCGCCTCACGAATAGACTCCAAAGTACCTTTGTTCTTATGGTTCGCAACCAATTCGAGTTGGGTCAGGGGTTGAAAATAAGCTGCTTTCAACTTCCCTTTTTTAGATGTGAGCACACCCTTTAACAAGTACGATTTCAACCCATCGGACAATGTAAAGGCCTTTACGATCAAGCTTGTATCGCCATATTTTAGGGAAGAAAGTATAATGGCTTTGGTGGTAACTTGCATCTGTTGGTTCGGGTTTGGGACAAAGATAAAGGTTTGGGCCAATTTTTAGTTGGGAGTAGTAGCGAGTCTGGAAATTCCAAATTACAAGCAACAAATCATAAACAACAAATTTCAATGGTCTTCCAAAAAACCAAAAAAAATCGGGAAGTTTGGTTTTATAAACCTACTTCCCGACCAAATCTATACTAGTAGTAGAATGCCCAATGCAATTGCAAACTAAGAGCTTATATCACCCCTTGTGCAAGCATCGCATCGGCGACTTTTACAAAGCCAGCAATATTCGCACCTTTTACATAATTACAATAACCATCCTCTTCTATACCGTATTCAATACATGAATCATGAATACCTTTCATAATGCCCTTAAGCCTCTCATCAACTTCTTCCCTTGTCCAGCTAATTCGCAATGAATTCTGAGACATTTCCAGACCAGAAGTTGCAACACCACCTGCATTAGAGGCCTTCCCAGGGGCAAATAGGATTTTTGCGTCCTGAAAAGCATGAACTGCATCCAAGGTAGAAGGCATATTGGCACCTTCAGCAATGCATTTACATCCATTTTTTAACAATTGTTTTGCATGGTCTCCATTCAGTTCGTTTTGGGTAGCACACGGTAATGCTATATCACATGGCACACTCCATGGTTTTTCGCCTTTATGGAAAGTGGCTGAAGCATATGTATCGGCATATTTAGAAATGCGACCTCGTCTGTTATTCTTTAAATCCATTACAAAGGCCAACTTCTCATTGTCAATACCGTCTTTGTCATAGATGTACCCACCGGAATCTGACATAGTAACGACCTTACCTCCTAATTGTATTATTTTTTCAGCGGCATATTGGGCTACGTTTCCAGCTCCGGAAATGACCACGGTTTTACCTTCTATATCATCATTTTTTGTCTTCAACATATCCTGGGCAAAATATACAGTGCCATAACCTGTAGCTTCAGGACGGATTCTAGAACCTCCCCAGGACAGCCCTTTTCCAGTCAGCACTCCTGTAAATTCATTTCTAATTTTCTTGTACATTCCAAAAAGGAAACCTATTTCCCTTGCGCCAACGCCTATATCACCTGCAGGGACATCGGTATTTGGGCCAATATGGCGGTTCAATTCGAGCATAAAGGCATGGCAAAACCGCATTACCTCGTCATTAGATTTATCTTTGGGATCAAAATCAGAACCCCCTTTGCCGCCACCCATGGGCAGCGTGGTCAAACTGTTTTTAAAAACTTGTTCAAATGCCAAAAACTTAAGGATACTGGCATTTACTGTTGAATGAAAACGTAATCCTCCTTTATAAGGGCCAATGGCAGAATTCATTTGGACTCGGTAGCCTCTATTTACATGTATTTCACCTTTATCATCTACCCAGGCAACCCTAAACGATATAAATCGTTCTGGTTCAACCATTCTTAAGAGAATGTTTTTACCACTATAGATCTCATTATTTATAATATACGGAATTACTGTTTCAGCCACTTCCTGTACTGCTTGAATAAACTCCGGTTGATGACCATTTCTGTCAATAACCTCATCCATGAATGCTTTGATTTTTTCTTCCATATAAAACTTTTGAATATTAGTTTTTATTGAATTTAAGATATATCGGCAAAAATATATATTTTCTACAATTTAGTATGTATTTTTTTAAATATTCGACAATTGTAGCGCGCTAGAGCTTCCTCCAATTGACATAATGACAATTATAATTCAAATAATCAGTGTATTCCTGTTTTTAAAGATTCTTTTTTAAGCTTAGAGATCCGTCCTTATTTAAAGACGTACATGCCCAAATAACCGGATATCTAACGCCCTTTACTTCTATTTCTGCCTTTAATCGCAGACCTTGCCAATCCTTGTTTTTTGGTACAGGAATTTTGACTTGTCTTACTTTACCGGGTAGCGGATATCCAGGGTCTAGACTACCACCGGTTTTAAAAGTCTTTTCTTTATCGGTAAGATATATCCTCAGTGCGCCCGGTACACCTGATATGCCATCATTGACCATTCCTAAGATTAAATAAGGGTGTTCATCATTTTCACAGAACCAGATCCATGATGGGCGTACCCTATAACCAATGCATTTTCTAAGACGATCAATTTCATTTGGATACTGATCAAAATACCGCTTTAGATTACTGGATGACAAGTCATGCCAATTCCAAAGTGAGCAATAATTAGGACTGACATCTTTTATGTGCTGGATGATCATTTCAGTTCTGGGAGTACCATCTATCATTCGTATTCGATCGGGTTTTCCATTAGAAAAACCGTTTTCTATAGTAGCACCGACCCATGGAGGTCGGTTACTTAGTGCATCTACCTGTTCCGGTTCAATAAATATGGTATCGGTTCTAAGCCAGTTATGGCTTCTAATGGTTTTGTCAAGTACTTCTGAATTCCCTACATTGTTATAGTCAGGTTGTGTATTTGTTAAGAGTGGCGTTTTTGTCCAGTTTTTGGCTTGATGTTCAAACATGAGAATAGAGGTTTCTTCCGCAGTTTTATCGTCAGGAAAAGGATTGCCCACAAAGGGCCAACTATGCCCTTCTCCCCAAAAACCATACATATAGGTATCTACATATTCAATGAGATCATGACCATTATATTCATCAGCCAAAAGATCATCGAGCTCCTTAAACGCCGAAATAAAATTTGGATCGTCAAACCTGGGCGAATAATGAACCTTTCCTGGAATACCAATTTGATCCGTCTTACCTAATTTGACAAATGGAATTTTATCTTGTAGAAAATTCGGAACAGAGTGGTCTGAAATGACCGGGCTCATTAACTGAATTCGTATGCCAACACGTTTGTTATATTGGCGGGCAAGATCAAAGCTCATTTTCCAATGTTCTGGAAATTCCAATCGTCCTTTCCTATTTTGAATATCCCTCCAATCAACCCGGAGGTATAATTTATCACCAAGACCATATTTTACCAAGGCTTCCAGTTCATTGTAAAGCTCTCCATCTGGAGCTTTTGGAGGGCCTACCTCGTCACATAGGTAGGTAACCATGCCCATTCCGAAGTTCGAAATGGGTTCACGTGAAGGCGAAGTGGCCATAACTATGTAATTTCCAGTTGCGGTGGCATCAGATCCATAAGAAGAAAATGGACCTTGTTCAAGGCGGTCCGTAATTGAAGGTGGTGGACCAAAGTCGTATCCGTCCCAGTTGTGTGGCTTAATTCGCTGCTCCTTGAAATAAATTCCGGCAGGAAGAAAAGGAATCAACCCAAGTGCTTCTCCCCTTTTGATAAATGAACGTCGATCCAAAGTTAAAAGTTTAATTTGTTGCTAATACTTCTAGTCAATTATTTTCGCTTTAGTTATTAAAATTAGATAGTAGATTCCAAAACGTTAAAGGATCTTTTGACTAAAATTACATAAAATTCGCTTTCGAATGATATTGGTACGTAAAATCCCGTTCCACATAACCACCAAACGCCACAACTGCGTCAAGGCGCTGGTTTACAAAGAGTTACGGAGGTCAATAGTTTTATTCATGTATCTGCTTCGTCGATTACATTACCCTTTGAGAAGAAGCTTTTTTGAAGAAATATTTAAAGAAAGTGCAGTACAAAATACTTTGCTTTCACCCAAGCAAAGTCACATAACACAAGACATTATTTAATATTTTACACTATTGGTTTAGTCGGTGGATTATTTATTATCGACTTCTCATTTATTTTACTCTTTTTTTCCAAATTTCAAAAATGGAAACAACATTGGTACACGTTTTTGGTAACTCACATAAGCATCACCTAATTCATTTCTAAGATCACGCTCTTCAAGGTATTTAACGGCTACAATAATGTATAAAGTGGTCACTACAGCAAACAACAAATGGCCTTGAGTCATATCAGGCGTTGCCCAGAAAGCAATGATAAATCCAGTCATAATAGGATGCCTGACGAATTTGTAAAAGAAGTGTTCTTTAAACTTTAAGCCCGTTGGAGGTTTGCTTATTAATTTGTTATACACCTGATCTAATCCGAATAAATGAAAATGATTGATCATAAAGGTTGATAGTAAGACGATAACCCAGCCTATCCAAAATATGATATTGATAATAAGGACGTACGTTTCGCCTTCAACATTCCAGACCTGAGTAGTCATTGGTTGCCATTTCCAAAAAATAAGGAAGAGCAGTAAACTTGTTAATAATACAAAGGTACTTCGCTCTATAGATTCAGGTATGATCTTGGTCCATTTTTTCTTAAAACTTGGACGTGCCATAACACTATGTTGAATAGCAAAAAGGCTCAATAATACCAGATTTATGACAATGGAAATAGTCATTCCAGACGCTTCGCCGGAATCAATGGACTTTGGTACAATAAAATTACCGACAAATCCAATAGCATACAAAAATGAGGCTAGGAATACGACATACGCTAGTATTCCATAAAGAAAGATTATTGCTTTTTTCATTAGGTTGTTAGTTAGTTGGTTTCTGATAAGATACAAATTATAAACAACAGTAGATTCTCTAGGCCTAATTTGAAGTTAGCATCAGATTGCTTTCAAAGTGTTTTATTTTCTGAAAGATGTAGTATGTGCAAAGAAGATTTACCCTATGGCCTGCTCCAAATCGGCAATAAGATCATCCTTATCCTCAATGCCCACACTAAGCCGGATTAAGGCGTCTATAACCCCACTTTTTTCTCGCTCTTCCTTGGGTATACTGGCATGGGTCATACTTGCAGGATGGCCTGCCAAACTTTCCACTCCGCCAAGGGATTCCGCCAAGGTGAATAGTTGCAGTTTCTCTACGATCTTTATAGCATCCTTATAACTGCCTCCTTTGGTAATAAAGGAAATCATTCCTCCAAAACCATTCATCTGTTCCTTGGCAATATCATGATTGGGATGGTCCTCGAATCCAGGCCAGTACACTTTCTCTATTTTTGGATGATTGGCGAGGTAATTGGCAATGGCTTCGCCGTTTTCACAATGCCTTTGCATGCGTACATGTAATGTCTTGATACCCCGTAACACTAAAAAGCTGTCCATAGGACCACAAACCGCACCACTCGCATTTTGGATAAAATAAAGTTTTTGGGCCAATGCCTCTTCCTTGACCACAAGACCACCAACAACAACATCGCTATGCCCGCCCAAATATTTCGTGGCTGAATGCATCACAATATCAGCTCCTAGATCCAAAGGTCGTTGCAAATAAGGGGTTGCAAAGGTATTATCGACCGCCAAGAGTATGGCATGTTTTTTTGCAAGCTGCGAAACAGCCTTAATATCTATAATGTTCATCATTGGGTTGGTAGGCGTTTCTACCCAAATCAGTTTTGTTTTGTCATTGATATATGCTTCTATTTTGTTAGGATCCTGCATCCCGATAAAATGAAAGGTAATACCGTATTTCTCGAAGATCTGACTGAAAAGTCGGTAACTACCCCCGTACAAATCGTTTGTAGATATGACCTCGTCCCCTGGATTCAACAACTTAATGACGGCATCCATAGCTGCAAGACCACTTGCAAATGCAAGTCCGAACTGTCCGTATTCAATACTTGCCAATGAATTCTCCAAAGCGGTACGGGTGGGATTGGCGCTTCGTGAATACTCAAAACCCTTATGACCACCAGGCGTGCTTTGTGCATAGGTCGAAGTTTGGTAAATTGGCGGCATCACTGCACCATAGGCCTTATCTGGTTTTTGACCGCCGTGAATAGTTTTACTATTGAATTTTAAATCTTTACTTCCCATAAGTTATAATTATTAAAGACGAGTTCAACAAATGTATCGTTATCTTTTGGAGATAACAATGAAGCTGTAATTTTGTAACATCAAAACATAAGACCCAAATGAAAGCCCCAATTCGTCTTTTTCTCAGCTTTTTATTGCTCCTAGGATGTAATGATGATCACAAACTTACGTTTGAACCACATACCATTGCTGACAATGATTGCCCTGAGTGCCCCAATATTTTGATTGAAATTCCAAAGTCCTTGGAACAATCAAAACTTACAGAGACCATTAATACCGCTATTGAAGAAGAACTGATTTCACTCATGGTCTTTGATGATGAGATCGAGGCGTCATCGATTGCGGAAGCCATTCAATCCTTTAAGAATGGATACGAGGAAATAAAGAAATTGTATCCTGATGAAACTGCTGGATGGGAGGCTAAAATTGCGGGAGAAGTTTCATTCGAGGACAAAAACACAATCACAATAGCCTTGAACTCCTATCTTTTTACCGGTGGGGCCCATGGCTATACTACTAGAAGTTTCTTGAATTTTAACAAACGTAAGGGAAAAGAACTAGAAAACTGGGAGCTTTTCAAAGATCAACGGCATTTTGAAAATTTTGCAGAGGCAAAGTTTCGGATTCAAGAGGATATACCCCAAGACAAACCAATCAATAGTACGGGATTCATGTTTGAACAAGATGAATTTCACCTACCGGAAAACATAGGATTTACAGAGAAAGGATTAGTCTTGATTTATAACCAATATGAAGTTGCCTCCTATGCCGATGGGGCTATTGAGTTGCTGTTACCATATGCCGAGGTAACAAACTATTTGGTCAGGAAAGTGAAATCTTAGAACCTGTTTTAAAGATGTGATTAAACTTGTGAAGCGCTAATCAGCATTTTTTCAAGCGATAGGATTACCCCCAAGTGCAGCCCTTCATGAAACATATTGAATGCAATAGCATCCTCAACATCCTTTAGGGTAACCTTTGCACTAGTGGTATATTCAGTAAAATCCTTAAAAATGCCATTTTCATAATCTTCTTGTGCCCACTCGACAGTTGAAAACAAGAAGCCCTTGATCATGTCCATTTCCTCATCGGTACCTGTCCCATCAGGAACGGTTCCTTTTCTGAATTTCTCCACGAGTTCATTGGGAACCTTCATTTTATGTCCACTCAGATTGTAGACAATTAATTGTTGTGTTACTACAACATGGGCAATATTCCACCAAATATTATTTCGGTACCCTGCAGGTATTTTCAGCAATTGTTCCTTTGGTGTATTGGTAAGAATTTTATAAAGTATCTTACGGTTTTGAAGCGTAATATTGAATAATTTTTCCAAGATGTTCAATTTTTAGATAGGGAACTTGCTTGAACTTTTTCAATTGGCAAAAAAACTCAAACGAGTTCAGGGATAAAAATAGAACTTTCCAACGGAATTGGGTTTCTTTGTGAAAAGAAATTATAGACTCCACATAACGAATTCATTACCAAACCTAAAAAATCAAGATCCATGAAAAAAATATATCACCTGAGTACCTGTGATACTTGCAAACGAATTTTAAAGGAATTACAACCCTTAGACGGTTTTGAGTTACAGGATATAAAGGCCGAAGCAATCACTGACTCCCAATTGCAAAAGATGAAGCAATTGTCGGGCAGTTTTGAGGCACTGTTCAGCAAAAGGGCAAGATTATATAAAGAGAAAGGTTTGCCCACAAAGACGCTTTCCGAAGCAGATTATGAAAAGTTGATTTTAGAACACTACACTTTTTTAAAGCGTCCCGTCATTCTTTTCGACGATAAAATATTCATTGGTAACAGTAAAAAAGTGATTGAAACAGCCTTAGAAAACATACACCCTTGAGTAAACGAACTCTTGCTATTCTTGCCGCAATTGGGGCCACTAGCATCTATGGCCTTAACCATACCATTGCCAAAGGGGTAATGCCACACTATGTCGGTGCATTTGGTTTTGTGATGTTGAGGGTCATTGGCGCAACGGCCTTGTTTTGGATTATTTCGATTTTCGGACCCAAGGAAAAAATAGAAAAAAAGGATTATCTGCGCATGCTTGTTTGTGCCATATTGGGTATGGGAGTCAATATGTTGGTCTTCTTTAAGGGTCTATCGCTTTCAACACCCATTAATAGTGCTGTTTTGATAACCACAACACCCATAATCGTTTTGATTATGTCGGCCCTATTGATCAAGGAAAAAATTACCCAAAGAAAAGTACTTGGTATTTTTATTGGACTGATCGGTGCTTTGGGCTTGATACTTTTTGGCTCTGAAATAAGACAGGATGCCCCTAATATTCCCCTTGGAAATTTCTTGATTCTAACGAATGCAGTTTTTTATGGCACCTATTTGATATTAGCTAAAATATTGATTTCGAAATACCATCCTTTCACTTTCATGAAATGGCTTTTTTCATTAGGAATCCTTATTTGCCTACCTTTTGGATACCACGAGCTTATTGAAATAGAATGGGCGCTTTTACCTTTTGATATCATTTGGCGCATTGCCTTTGTGATCATCGGCACCACTTTTTGTACCTATCTCTTCAACATTTTTGCCTTAACGCAATTAAAGGCTTCGACTTTAAGTGCTTTTATTTATGTGCAACCCATACTTGGGATTCTTTTTGCCATTGCCATGGGAAAGGATGCTTTGACAACTATTAAAATATTGGCAACGGTAATGGTGTTGTTCGGTGTATACTTGTCCAGTAGAAAAACCAGGATTTAAAGTTGTCTATTATTATGATTATGTCATTAAGATTATAAATCTTTAGGCCTCTTTGCAAACTTACGTGTATCTTCTTTGGTCAGAATGCGAAATCCTTCTGGTTTATCGCCTTGTATGAATCGTGATAACAATTTACCGGTCAATGGAGTGAGCTGTCTCGTTTCAAGACTAATCCATGCGCCCATCATTTCACAATGTCCTACATTCTTACCCTCACCGTCATAAAAATTATGGTGAAACTCAAAAAAACAACCATCTTTACTTTGCCCCATTACTTCCAAAGATACTTTTATGGGATTACCGGGTAAAACTTCCTTAAAATAGTACATATGCTCATAAAAAACCACAGGTCCTATCTTATTTTCTACCATCACTTCATGCCCAAAACCAAGTTCCAGCAAAAATGCCATACGCGTATGACTCATAAAATTTATATAGGCCGAATTGGCCAAATGCCTATTGGCATCAACATCGCTCCAGCGAACCTCGAACTCTTTTAAAAACATCCTCTTTTCGAATTATTTTATTATGCATGCATAAGAATGGTAAAAATACCATAGTTTTGGAGAATCGCGAATAAATTCGCCAAAGAAATTATTCCTATTTTTAAAATTATAAAACCAAAATATGAGCATCAAAGCACCATTTATAAAAGACCTTACCTTACCGGCAATAGCGGCACCAATGTTCTTGATATCCGGACCAAATTTGGTGATTGAATGCTGTAAAAACGGAATTGTAGGCACATTCCCCGCCCTTAACCAACGTACGAGTGAGGGATTTGAGGAATGGCTTATCAAAATTAAAACGGAACTGGACAAATTCGAAAAAGAAACAGGCAAAAAAGCTGCTCCATTTGGGGTAAACTTTATTGTGCACCCTACGAATCCAAGATTAGAGGCCGACATTAAACTTTGTGCAAAACATAAGGTCCCATTGATTATCACTTCCCTAGGTGCCGTTTCACAAGTTGTTGAAGCAATTCATAGCTATGGCGGACTCGTTTTTCACGATGTGATCAAGAAAAGACATGCACAAAAAGCTGCCGGGGCCGGTGTTGACGGACTCATATTGGTTTCAGCTGGGGCCGGTGGTCACGCCGGTACCATCAACCCAATGACCCTTGTTGCTGAGATTAAAAAATTCTATGATAAAACAATCATTCTTTCAGGTTGTATAAGTACTGGTCGTGATATTGCATCCGCAATGCAAATGGGTGCCGACTTGGCCTATATGGGTACACGATTCATTAATGTCGAAGAAAGTAGGGCTCCCGAAGATTATCGCAAAATGATAGTCGAATCTGGCGCAAGTGATGTAATTTATACCGCTTCGATTTCCGGTGTACACGCAAATTTTTTGGGTGCCAGTCTAAAAGCGGCAGGAATCACGGAAGAAGATTTGAAAAAAGACACCAAAATAGATTTTGGGAAAGAATTGGATACTGAAGCAAAAGCATGGAAGACCATTTGGTCAGCAGGTCAAGGAGTCGCAACAATTGAAAACGTATTACCTGTTTCAGAATTGATTGACACGCTGAAATCGGAATTCAAATCGGCTATTGAAGAGCAAGCCAAATTGTTAGAGACTTTCCCTAAATAAAATGAATTACATATGTATGTAAAAAGAAACATAAGCTGGAATATCTTAATACGATATTCATGGAAAAATTTGATATTTTTTACCTTATGGGCTTTGGTCATATTTTCAGTATATCTTTTTTTTGGATGGACACATATAGATATCCCTTTCCAACCCTTAAGTATAATCGGCATTGCGGTTGCCTTTTATATAGGATTTAAAAATAGCCAAAGTTATGATCGCTTTTGGGAAGGAAGAAAAATTTGGGTGGTATTGTTAATTATTCAAGAACATGGGCAAATAATGTTTTAAGCTATGTTGAAAACGATTCTGAAGCACAGCGGATATTAATTTATAGACAATTGGCTTGGATAAATGCCCTACGAGTACAATTACGACAACCGAGTAGTTTTTCAATTAAAGAGAATAGGGCAGTTGAAAAAATCTTTGACCGCCATGGAGAACGAAATCCGGTTTGTTCTGGATTGGATAGTTTTTTAAGTCCAGAGGAGGATACTGACTTGGAAAATCGCAAAAATGTCGCAACACACCTCATTAAAAATCAAGGTTTGCACCTGAAACATTTGTTAAAAGAGGAGAAAATAACAGAGTTCGATAAGCAGATATTCCATAATAATTTGGAAGAAATGTATAATCTACAAGGCCGATGTGAACGGATTAAGAATACCCCATTCCCTAGACAATATGCCTATTTTAGTACTTTATTTACCTGGTTATTCGTACTTCTACTTCCCTTTGGGCTATTAAACGTATTCGAAAATCAGCTGCTCGAAATAAAACCGACAAATGTTTGGTGGTATATGATTTTAATGATTTTCTTTTCGGTATTGATTTCTTGGATATTTACTAGTATGGAAAAAATTGGAAGCAATAGTGAAGATCCTTTTGAAGGTCGTATAAATGATGTCCCTATGACCGCCCTTTGCCGAACTATCGAAATCGATTTAAAGGATATGCTTAACGAGGACAACCTTCCGGATAAAGTACAGGCTCAAGATAATATTTTGTACTAATGCCATTTGTCTCATCAGATTATAGTCCGCCATTCCTATTTAAAATTGGGCATTTTTCAACCATCTATTCCGGTTTGGTCAGAAAGGTTAATGGTATAATTCAAGAACGCGAAAGAATACATCTGCCTGATGGGGATTTTTTGGATTTGGACTGGAGTTTTGCACATAGACCAACCAACAAAGTAATAATCCTTTTACATGGTTTGGAAGGTAAAGCATAAGAACCGTAAACCAAGAGAGAAAGAATCCACAATCAGCTTTATCAAGAAGTACAAACGCCCAATAGAGTTATTGGAACAAGGGTATAAAGGATCTCATGTTTGTAAGATCTGTAATCTGAACAAAAATACGGTTACCAAGATCAAGAAGTTCATTCAGCCAAACATGAATCTACAATTAAAGTGAAAACACGGAATTCGAAGTTGCCTTTTGTAAGAATCAAATTAAAAAGGAAAATAACATTGCATGTGTATGACTTTTAACTTTAAAATAAAAAATGCACGTTTACAACGGTTTCATACCAATATGGGCGTATAAAGATGTATTTTACATCTATATAAACAAGTTGTATGCAAGCTAAAATCCCGATTTTTACTTATTTACTTAAATAATGATTATAGACTCCCTACATAATACCGAAACAATAGAAAAAGGGGACTTCTTTCTTAAATATGGCAACTCATGTACGAAGATAGGTCGCCTAAT
>JAAETN010000616.1 GCA_024228355.1 Maribacter sp.
ATTTCCTCTTATATCGTTCTGGTCTTTAAGGATGATCATATGCCTGTTATCAAACTTGTCTTTTGGCAGGGCTTGCTCGAAGGTAATTTTATTGCCGTCTATGGTATAAGCAACTTCAGTAAATGAAAAGCCTCCACGCAATTTCAGTTGTTCCTCTTTGGTCTCTGCTTTTCCAGGTCCAATAACAACTACTAAAATAATCCCTATCATGACAGAGATACCTGTTGTTGCCATATAGTAAAGTATAGTTTTTCTTCCTAATCCACCCAACTTCCTGATATCACCCAGTCCAGTAACTCCCGCGATCATAGAGGTAATGACTAGAGGAATGACAAGCATTTTCAAATATCCAATAAAAAAATCACCAATAAATGCCAATTTTTTACCTGTTTCCGGTAAAAACCCTCCAAGAACTATTCCGAGAATTATTCCCGCAATCATCAGGTATAATAGTATTTTTCCTAATTTTCCATCGGTCATGAAATTTTCCTTATTATGTGACTAACAGGCAACGTATCTATTCTTCAGGATATTAAACCCATGGGGAGATAATATCAAGTTGTTTTTTTTGACATTGCTTTACAAGAAAATAGTTTACTGCGAG
>JAAETN010000617.1 GCA_024228355.1 Maribacter sp.
CCTCATCTGATAGGTTGGGCGAAATTCTGCCCCAACGACAATTAACGCGCGATGGGCAAAAAGTAACTTCTTTTTGTTTAGGCGGGTATCATTTGGGTTTAACAGAAAACCCGAAGGAAGCAGAAAAAATGATTGAACGTTCAATGGAATTGGGAGTGCGCTTCTTTGATAATGCCCGTAGATATAATGGCGGCCGTTCTGAAGAGTATATGGGTCGTTTTTTAACTCCCAAGTATAGGGATGATATTTTTTTAATGTCCAAAGCTCCAGCCAGAACAGGCAGGGGAGTTCAACAGCAATTGGATGAATCCTTAAAAGCCTTAAATACCGATTATCTGGATTTATGGCAAATACACACCTTTACAACTCCAGAGGATGTAAATAACCGATTGAGGGATGGTGTCTTAGACGTATTCTTGGAAGCGAAGGAGAAAGGAAAAGCAAAATATATTGGTTTTACAGGGCACCAAAACCCCAAGACCCATCTGTACTTTCTTAATAAATTAGATGAATTAGGCATCCAATTTGATACCTGTCAAATGCCTTTGAACGTATGTGACCCTTCTTTTGAATCCTTTCAACATAACGTACTTCCAGTGCTTTTGAAGAAGAATTATGGTGTCATTGCTATGAAAACCATGGCAGGTGGCAGCCTGATGGGGGGAAGGATTGACACTACACCTGAAGATATAAAAACCAAGGATATCCCTGATGTTGTTAGTAACACAGTACTCACCCATGCGAATCTACATCAATATGTCTATTCACTTCCTGTTTCGACATTATGTAGTGGCTGCCGATTTACTTATGAATTGGAAGAAAATGTCAAGGTCTTACAATCTATGAAAAAGCTTTCGGAATCAGACATGGAAACCCTAGTAAACTATGCCAAACCGTATGCGGGAATGGTCGTTGAGAATTACAAAAGAGTTCTGATATAATTTTAAATCCACCTAAAATATGTCAAAACTTGAGCTACTGAAAAAATGGTTCGAAAACCACAAGGGAACCGTCACTGCCTTTTCCGGAGGGGTCGATTCTTCCTTGGTGCTATATGTTTCCAAATTAGTTTTAGGAGATAAAGGGATAGGACTGATTTCCAATTCCGAAAGTTTGAAAGCCAGGGATTTTGAAGTAGCCACCGCTTTTTGCCAAAAACATAAAATCAAATTGGAGATTATAAAGACGGAAGAATTGAGCGACCCTAACTACACCTCCAATCCAGCAAATCGATGTTTTTTCTGCAAAAACCATTTGTACGAGGCAATGGTGGATATGATCCAATCAAGTTATCCTCAATATACCATCCTCAACGGAACCAATTTGGACGATTTGGGCGATTATCGCCCAGGTCAGCAAGCCGCTAAAATGCACCAAATAAGGTCTCCTTTGGCGGAACTTCAAATCAATAAAAAAGAAGTCATCGAAATGGCGGATGCCTTGGGATTGGAAGCGGCATTTAAACCTCCAAGCCCCTGTCTGAGTTCAAGGATCCCTTACGGTATTCAAGTGAATAACGAAAGGCTTAGGCAAATTGAGCAAGCTGAATATATTCTTAACCAGTTTGGATTTCTTCATGTTCGCGTACGGTATAGGGGAGAAGAGGCTTCAATAGAAGTCCCGTTATCCGAAATGGAAATATTAAAAAATCGATTTGACAAGATTTCAAATGGTATTAAGGTGTTGGGTTTCTCAAAAGTAACTATCGATGAAGAGGGCTTTGTTTCAGGAAAATTAAACCGCGTTTTGAATGGATAAACCTTTCAACATAGATGAATACCGCAGGCAGCGTTTAGGGTTCGATGAGGTAATCTACGGGGCTTCAAAAAGTGTGTCTTTACTATCGGAATTACTAAAGGAATACACGAAAAGAAATGAAAATGTATTGGTCACTAAACTTCAGCGGAAAAAGGCGAAAGCCCTTTTAAAGAAAAATAAAACGGCCTTTTACGACGTAGAATCCGGTATATTCATGCTTACACCTGTCGCGATTTTAAACAAGACCAAAAAAGTTGGAATTATATCAGCGGGTAGCTCTGATATCGGCGTAGCTAATGAAACTTATTATACATTGGCCTATATGGGAGTAGGGTCGGAAATTATTCATGATGTGGGCGTAGCAGGTCTCCAGCGGTTACTCGATAAACTTGAAGATTTACGGGCTTTCGAGGTATTAATAGTTATCGCAGGATTTGAAGGAGCCTTGCCCACTGTGGTTGCGGGATTATTGCCTCAACCCATTATAGCTGTACCGACATCGGTCGGTTATGGTACGGCCAAAAAGGGAGAAACTGCTTTGCAAGCTATGTTGACCAGTTGCGCCAACGGCATTTCAGTGGTCAATATTGATAATGGATATGGCGCTGCAATGAGTGCATTCAGAATACTTAATCAAAATAAGAAATGAGCACAATATATATAGAAGCTTTTTCGGGCCTTTCGGGAAATATGTTCCTAAGTGCATTTTGTGAACTGCTCGATGATTATGAACTGCTTTTAGATCTGCCCCAAAAATTGCACTTGCCTGACGGTAAGATCGAGATTCAAGAGGTCAACAAGAATGGAATCAGTTGTAAGTACGTCGAGGTCATCGATTTAAATCTGGAAAATGATTCCCGTACTGGCCACTTAGATGGGCATGGGAATCACCAACACGGCCATTCACACAGTCATGACCATACGCCCGTCCACGACCATTCCCATGATCATAGACATTCCCACGGGGATGAAGACTCTCCTCATCGGCATCTTTTTGAGATACAAAAGCTTATAGATAATGCGCATATAAGCGTCGGAGCTAAAAAAATCGCAAACGAAATTTTTCTACTGATTGGGAAGGCCGAATCAAAAATCCATAACATGTCGCTTGAAACGATTCATTTTCATGAAATTAGCGGAGTGGATTCCATTATCGATATAGTCGGAAACGCTGTATTGATTGATAAGCTAAAAATTTCAAAAGTATATTCCACACCCATTTGTTCGGGGTTCGGTATGATTAAAACACAACATGGCATGTTGCCTGTTCCGGCCCCGGCTACTGCTGAATTGCTTCAGGGAATGCCGATTTATCCGGGCGATGAGGAAGGTGAAAAGATAACCCCGACCGGAGCGGCAATTTTAAGATATCTTAATCCCGATTTTACGAACTCGAGCTACGTAACGAAAAAAACGGCCTATGGACCAGGTAAAAAGGATTTTAATAATCCCAATGTGGTTCGGATTTCCCTGCTCGAAGAAACTGACTCGCAAAAGAACCATGCCTATATTCAGCTTGAAACCTCAATAGATGACATGTCTCCGGAATATCTGGGAACTGACTTCCAACAGGGATTATTGGATGCTGGGGCTGTTGATTTTGGAATATCGCAGCAACTCATGAAAAAAGGACGTTTTGCTTTTTTACTGAGCGTTATTCTTCCGACCGACTGTTTGAAAAAAGTATCGAATTACCTGTTTGATAGTACGAGCACTATCGGCTTAAGATATTATACCATTGACAGGATAGAACTTAAAAGGCAGCAGCAGAAAAAGCAAACTGCGTTTGGAGAAATCAAGGTCAAACAAACTATTACCCCAACAGATACCGTAAAGACTAAACCTGAATACGAGGATATTAGAAAATTGGCAAAAAAAACCAATCAATCCCCATTTCAGGTTATCAGTAAAATCAATGAAAACCCTTTAAACTAATAGATATAAAAAAAGCATTATTAATTTTATTCTTGACAATAGGTACACAGATTATGCAAGCCCACCCAGGTGTAGAACATCATGCTCATGATTCCTTAATTGGTGAATGGGCGTGGTTAATTATCCCTGGGATTGCCTTGATCGCTTTTGGAAGACATTGCGTCAAAAGGCAAACGAAGAATAGGGTGGGATAGTCGGATTGTTCAGGGCGGGTTTATTGTTCGAAATAATATGATAAACTGCACTGTCATATAGTTGACGATAGTTTAACGTACTCCATATATCATTCCATTTAATACAAATACAACTATTATGAAAAATGTAGAAAATCAACTAAACCGTCGGAATGCATTAAAAACTCTGGGTCTTGGTTCCACTGCGGGGGTTTTAGGTCTTTTAGGAAGCTCAAAGGCCCATGCCGCAATTAAAGATGTATCCACCCCTTCTTATGAAAAAGGGATTCAGGTCAAAATCACCAAGGTACGTGCAATATTGACCGCACCTTACGGGACTAATCTTGTTATAGTAAAGGTCGAGACCGACCAAGCTGGGCTCCATGGCATAGGCTGCGCTACCTTTACACAACGCGCACACACCGTCGTTTCCGCCATCGAAGAATACCTCGATCCCTTTTGCAAGGGAAAAAACGTTGCGAACATAGAGGATATGTGGCAAACGGCTTATCAAAGCTCCTATTGGAGAAACGGCCCCGTTCTAAATAATGCTTTGAGTGGTGTAGATCAGGCCCTTTGGGACATTAAAGGAAAAATGGCCGGTATGCCGGTATATGATTTGCTTGGAGGTAAAACCAGATTTGCCGTGGATACCTATACCCATGCATCCGGAAAGTCTACCGGAGAAGTGATGGATGATGTGGAAAAGTACAAAGAACAAGGTTATAGAAACATCCGTATTCAACTGGGTGGATATGGATCGACACATCTAACCAATAACCCTGACTGGAAACAAGGTGGTTTTGGTAATGCTGGAGATAATACCATGGATCCCCAAGTGTACAAACGGGGAACAATCGAGATTTTCAAAAAGGCCAGGGAACGATTTGGCGACAAAATAGAATTACTTCATGATATGCACGAGCGTCTACAACCGATGGATGCCATTGACATGATAAAAAAAGTAGAAGAATACAGACCATTTTTTATCGAGGATCCCTTTTCTCCAGAAAATATAGGCTGGTTCAAAATGCTACGCGAACAAACAAGTGTGCCCATCGCAATGGGCGAATTGCTAAATAACCCCCATGAATGGCTTGAGCCTATGAGCAGTAGGCTTTATGACTATATCCGAATCCATATCTCACAAATAGGAGGAATCACACCTGCAATGAAAGTGGCCAGATTGGGCGAATGGTTCAATGTTCGTACAGCATGGCACGGTCCAGGCGACACATCTCCCGTGGGTCATGCGGCCAATGCCCATATTGACCTGGCCATATGGAATTTTGGAATTCAAGAAGCCCAACATTTTAAGGAATTGACCTATGAAGTTTTTCCGGGCACACCTACAGTTAAAAATGGGTATATGCATGTAAACGAGGCACCAGGATTGGGGATAGATATAAATGAAAAACTGGCCAAAAGATATCCTCCGGTCAAATACAACTATAATTGGACCCAAGTACGAGGAAAAGATGGCACGCCTATCAGACCGTAATTGAGTATCCATAGTTAATCAATCGAATAATAAAATGGATATTTTATGAGATACTTGATTCTGTTATTGACGTTCTTCCAGTTCGGTTATGCCCAGGACGTTCCAATGGCCAAAATATCAAATGGCCAAATTAGGGCTGAAATTTATCTTCCCGATATTGAAAAAGGGTATTATCAAGGTACACGTTTTGATTGGTCAGGTGTTATGCCAGTATTAGAGTATGAAGGCCATAGTTATTTTGGAAAATGGTTTAAAAATTATAATCCAAAAGTGCATGAATCAGTAATGGGACCAGTGGAAGAATTTGCACCAATAGGATATAAAGAAGTGGAGGTTGGTGAAACCTTTATGAAAATCGGGGTCGGCAGACTAATAAAACCACAGGAGCCGAAATATTCTAAGTTTAAAACCTATGAAATACATGATGCTGGAGAATGGGGCGTAATAAAATCATCGAATGGAATAACATTCAAACATACTTTGGTTAAAGGAGATTATCCTTATGAATATGAAAAAATCATTAGTCTATCCAAGGGAAAACCTGAAATGGTATTGGAACATACTTTTACAAATACTGGAAATAAAACCATTGAGACAGAGACATACAACCATAACTTCTTTTTTATAGATACCATGAACATTGGGCCAGGTTACACTGTAAAATTCCCTTTCAATCTTAGTGAAAAAGGTGAAATCAAGGGAATCGGAGAATTTGCCGAAATCAACGGAAATAAGATTATTTATATCAAGGATTTAGGCGAAAAGGATAATGTTTATATTGGTTCCCTTACAGGCAATCAAACAAATAAAAATGCATATGATTATCGAATAGAAAATAAAACTTCAGGAGCTGGCGTAAGAATCACCTGCGACCGACCCTTATCTAGATTGGTGTTTTGGTCAGCACAAAAAACAGTTTGTCCCGAGCCTTACATAAATATAAAAGTAGCCCCTGGCAAAACCTTTACATGGAAAATCACCTATAATTTCTATACCCTTTGATACTGATAGTCAGAGCAAAAATCAGAGGGTTTCTTATCTAAATTTGAAAATTAATCCATAGAAGAAAACAAAAGGTTCTACACCTAGAAAAGTCGGAGCAAAAATGATTGTTTATGAAGATGGGAGTATTATTGGAAGTATAGGTGGAGGAAATTTAGAAAAAAAAGTGATTGAAAATGCGCTTCAACAAATAAAAAAGAAGAAACCAAAACTTTTTAAACACGACTTATTACATCAGCACAATATGTGTTGCGGGGGTAGTGTAGAAATTTATATAGAACCTATAATAAAAATGAATAAACTTTACATCTTTGGCGCTGGTCATTCAGGAAGTGCATTAGTGAATTTTGCTGAAAACATGAACTTTGATATTTATATTTTTGATGACAGGAAAGAGTACATAGATGATATCAAAATTGAAGGCATTAATAAACTTAACCTTGATTATCAAAAAGTATTACCATCTCTCCCTTTCGATAAAAATACATACGCCGTTATTATGACATATGAGCATTCTTACGATAGAGATATTTTAGCTTAATACATTAAACAGTCTCATGCATATTTGGGAATGATTGGAAGTAATCGGAAGATAGAATTAACAAAAAAAATGTTTCTTGAAGGTAATATTGCTTCAATAAAAGAATTAGAGAACTTTGATATGCCAATAGGAATAAATATTAAGGTAAACAGTCCTGTAGAAATAGCAATTAGTACCTTTGCTAAATTAATAATAGTCAAAAATGGATAAAAGAATAGCAATAATAACAGGTGCAGCAAAAGGCATTGGAAAAGCTATTGCCGAACGTTTGGTAAATGAAAAATACACTACAATTATAGTAGATGTAGATGATGAAAATGGAGCAGCACTAGCAAAAAGTTTAGGAAATTTTGCGAAATTTATTTCTTGTGATATTAGTAATGAAACTGGTGTAAATTCTTTGTTTGATGTTGTTACCAATGAATTTGGTAGCGTTGATGTACTTATCAATAATGCAGGAATCATTAGGGATAATGTCATTTGGAAAATGCCAACAAAGGATTTTGACAAAGTTATTGATATAAATTTAAAAGGCACTTGGTTAATGTGCAAAGCAGTGGGTACATTAATGAGAGAACAAAAAAGAGGACGAATTGTAAATATCACTTCTCGTGCTTGGCTAGGCAATAGAGGGCAATCAAACTACTCAGCTTCAAAAGCAGGTGTAATAGGTCTTACCAGAGTTTTAGCATTAGAACTTGGCAAATATGGTGTTTTTGTTAATGCCGTTGCACCTGGACTCATAGATACTTCTTTAACTCAGAATCTACCTAAAGATGTTCTAGAAAAATTAATACAAACCCAGCCTACAAAATCAATGGGATTGCCCCAAGATATCGCAAATACCGTTGCATTTTTATGCGATGAAAAAACTCAATTTATTACTGGGCAGACCATTTATGTAGATGGTGGTAAAAGTATTGGTGCTGGTATATAAAAGGAAGATAAGTTTAAGAAAAGGCTTAAGGAATTAAGAATGAAAAAAATAAAACTTTCTGTTAATGATAAAGAATATGAATTACTCATAGAACCTCATGATACTTTAGCTATGGTTCTTAGAGAAAAGATTCATTTAACAGGAACAAAATTGGGATGCGAACAAGCTAGTTGTGGTGCTTGTACCGTTTTCGTTGATGGAAAAGCCGTACAAACCTGTATTACACCGGCAATGCGTGTAAATGATTCTATAATTACTACTATTGAAGGAATTTCTGATCAGAATAAATTACATAGACTCCAGGAAAAATTCCTTGAAAAAGGGGCTATTCAATGTGGTTACTGTACTCCTGGAATGATAATGACCTCTTTAGATTTTTTAGATCATAACCCGAGTCCAACCACTCAAGAAATTAAAGAAGCTTTATCCGGTAACTTATGTAGATGTACAGGTTATAAGAAAATAATTGAAGCCGTTGAAGCTTACTTGAAGGGTGAACAAGCAGAATTAAAGGAAAATGTAAAGTTCGAAATGGTTGGAAAACGAAGGCCTTACATTGAAGCTTCAAAAAAAGTTCAAGGTACTGCCGATTATGCGGATGACATTCAAACAAAGAATGCATTGTACTGCAAATTTGTTAGGAGTACCCATGCACACGCATTAATTAATTTCATTGATAAATCTAAAGCTGAAGCCTTGTCAGGGGTTAGGGCTGTGATTTCGGGAAAAGAATTACCTATTAAATTTGGTGTATTGCCGATATCACAAGATGAGACGGCAATGGCTGTTGAAAAAACACGGTATATCGGAGAAATCGTTTGTGCCATTGCTGCTGATACAGAAGAGATTGCTAATGAAGCCTGTAAGTTGGTTGAAGTGGACTACTCCCCGCTACGTTCATTTTTTGATATGAAAGAATCTTGCGAAGATGTTGGTAAAGATGAAAAGATACATTCACATTGTAAACTCAACAATAACATACATAAAAAAGCTGAAATTCGATTTGGTAATCAGAAAGAAGGGCTGGCAAAAACGGATCACAAAATTAAAGTAGATTTTGATTTTCAAGGGCTAAATCATGGATTTACGGAACCTCACGCAGCAACTGCTTATTGGGATGAAAACGGGTTGACTATTATAACTGCTACTCAAGTGCCTCATTATTTGCACAGGTATTTGTCAAAAGTGTTGGAAGTTCCTATGAACCGGGTTCGTGTAATAAAACCCTATTTAGGTGGAGGTTTTGGTGGTAAATCAGATCCTTTTCCTCATGAAATTATTATTTCACATCTTTCAAGAATTCTTGGGCAACCGGTAAAAGTTCGTTTTAACAGAGAAGAAGTATTTTTAACCAATCACGGACGGCATCCTACAACAATGAGCATGGAAATGGGCGTGAGCAACGATGGTAAATTTGAAGTGTTAGATGCCGATATTATTATTGATGGCGGTGCTTACGGTAGTTTTGGTGTAGTAACCTCATATTATAACGGAGTTCTTTTACAAGCTCCTTATAAAATTGATAATTTCGGATTTAGAGCAAGAAGAGTTTATACAAACAAACCGCAATGCGGCGCTATGAGGGGACATGGGGCTGTGAATCCAAGATATGCTGTTGAAACCATAATAGATCGATTGGCCGAAGAAATAAAAATAGATCCTTGTGAATTGCGCTTAAAGAATTTTTTAGATGAAAAAACACTAACAGTTGGTGAATATAGAATTACATCTAATGGAAGTGTAGAATCCCTTAAAAAAGTAATGGAACTTTCCCGATGGAAAGATAAATTCAAAAAACTACCAGAAGGACATGGCTTGGGCGTTGCTTGTGGCTTTTTTATAAGCGGAAGTGCTTTACCTATTCATTGGAATCAATATCCGCAATCAGTTGTACATTTAAAAATAGATATGGATGGTAGGGTATTAATTACCTCAGGAACCAGTGATATAGGGCAAGGAAGTGATACCATGTTAGCCATTATTGTAGCAGAGGTATTAGGTTTAAGTATGGATAATATTTTTGTGGTGGCTGCTGATACTTTACTAACACCCATCGATCTGGGAAGTTATTCAAGTCGTGTCACCTTTATGGCAGGTAATGCTGCAAAACAGGCTGCAGAAAAGTTGAGGAAAAAAGTGTTAAGTGCTGTTGCAAAAGTAAACGAAGTTGATATCTCTGAACTCAATATTGAAAGGGAAAGAGTATTCTCAAATAACGGTAAATTAGAGTTGTCATGGGTTGAAGCTGTTGAAAATGCTACTCGAAAAGTTGGTGCTTTAAATACTACAGGAGCTTATAATTCTCCCAAACTAGGTGGAAATTTTAAAGGTGCCGGAGCAGGATTGAGCCCTTCTTATAGTTTTGGTGCTGTTATTACAGAAGTTGAAGTAGATAAGGAAACCGGTCATGTTAAAGTTATCAAAATTTGGGGAGCACACGATGCAGGCAAAGCTCTAAATCCGCTAGCTGTTGAAGGGCAGTTGGAAGGTTCATGGCATATGGGACTTGGACAAGCCCTTAGTGAACAAATGAAGTTCAGAGATGGTTTATTATTAAACGGAAATTTTGTGGACTATAAGATTCCAACGACCAAAGATACGCCTCCAATTCATACAAATATTATAGAAACCATTGATCCTGAAGGCCCTTTCGGCGCTAAAGAATGTGGAGAAGGTGCAATTCATCCGGTAATACCTTCAATTGCAAACGCCATTTATGATGCTGTTGGTGTACGGATCACTTCCTTGCCAATTACGTCAGAAGAAGTATTGAACGCTTTAAAAAAGAAGTAGGAATTAGTAACCGTTTAAGAATGGATTCATAGAGAGGAAACTAGTTATTGGATTAGTTCTTACAAATCCTGAAATAGAGAATGAAGATATTGATAAACTATTTAATAATCTTGAAAGAATTGCTGTAGAATTAACTACAAATAATTCAAAAAAAATGATGGTATGATAGCTGAAAAAACATATTTAATTCCGACATCTGTTGATGAAGCTCTAAAAATGGCAAAAGCCAATTTAGGCTCATTCAAATACTTAGCAGGAGGAACAGATGTTATGGTTAATCGTTTTCAAGGCAATGAAGAATCTCCTTGTTTAATTGATATTACCAAGATCAATACATTAAAAGGAATTAGTAAAGACGGTAAATTTCTAAGAATAGGTTCGTTAGAAATTTTAGAAGAGTTAAAGTATAAAAAAGAAATTGCTGAAGAGTTCCCAATGTTAATTGAAGCTGCTTTAGCTGTGGGTGCTCCTTTACTTAGAAAAACTGCCACTCTTGGTGGAAATATATTGTGTGAAAATCGCTGTTTGTTCTATAATCAATCAGAGTGGTGGCGAGAGGCTATAGGTTTTTGCTTAAAGTGTGAAGGAGATATTTGCATTGCCACAAAGGGAAAAAAAGCTTGCTTTTCTGAATTGGTTTCAGATACAGCCCCGGCACTTATTGCCTTAGATGCTGAAATTGAAATCGTTGATGTTAATGGAATTAAACAAATTCCAATTGAAACTATTTATACCGGAGATGGTGTTCATCCCAGAAATTTATCTGAAACAGCTATTTTAACGGCTATCTTATTGCCCCTAAATAGGGGGTTCAAAACCGATTTCCATAAATTAAGAGAACGGGAATCCCTAGAATTCACATCTTTAACCAGTGCAATTGCTATTGATAAAAATGGAAAGCTAAAAATTGCTTTATCAGGAGTTGACCCTAAAGCAGTTGTAGTTGAAGGAACTGTAAATGATGATAAGGCTTTACTTATTAAAAAAGCAATAAAAGGGGCACGAGCTATAGATAACGATATGTATTCAAGAAAATACAGACGAGAAATGATACGCGTTTTTTTGAATAGAAGTTTTAAAAAACTTAACCTATAATGGAACACGATCCAATAAAAATAATGCTTGACGAGCATGAATTAATAGCACAAGCTGAAGAGGTTATTGAAAACCTTAATAACTCTTGGCATAATAATTCAGAAAAATACGAAAATGCTGTTGCTTCGCTTATTGCTTTTTTTAGAGAATATGCTGATGGACATCATCATCGCAAAGAAGAAGAGGTTTTATTCCCTGCTATCAGCAACCATCCTGATTTTAATTTACAAGACATTATAGATGAGTTGGAACAACACCACGAAGATTTTCGTGAGTACACTAAAGAAATTGAGCATGCACTGGAGGAAAAAGAATATGAAAAGTCATATACTGTACTAACTAATTATTTACAAGACCTATTAGACCATATTGCCATAGAAAATGATGAACTTTTTGTTTTAGCCGAAACGCTTTTAGATGAGGATGAGCTCAAAACCATTTATTTCAAATTTATGGATATTGATATGGAATTGGGTGATGAAAGAAAGACTAAACTTGAACAAAGCCTATAAATAATAACAATCTGACACTTAATTTAAACATGGATACTGCTAAATATTTTTATCGAAATGTGATTTTCTCAAAGTCAGAAAATCAAATATCATTAATAGATATTTATAATCCTGATAATGAAAAACAAGAACTAGAGCCATGGTTTGGTATAGTATTACAATTGGCAGATGGTCAACATACTATTGAGGAACTATTTAATCTTCTATCTAATAAATATAAAGGAGCTCCACCAGCCAATCTCAAAGAAACTATTCACTCTGTTGTAGAACGTCTTGCCGAGGCTAACTTTATTGTGTTAACCGAAGAGAAAACAGAGTTGCCTTATTATTTATCTATGTCATATGAATATTTAGACATAGAAAAAGCCAAGAAGTTACTTATTGATGATAGAACACAACTAGTTAATGAATTTAAAAAAGGAGGTTTACAACAATCATAAAAATCGAGCTTCCTTGTTCAAACAAAATGACCTTCAGTACTACTAAAAGATATCATGATTATTCCTCTTTCATTAAAAAAGAATTTGGAGAAAGAGTTCAAAAAATATCATTAGACACAGGTTTTACTTGTCCAAATAGAGATGGAACAAAAGGTGTTGGCGGCTGCACTTATTGCAATAACAATACTTTTAATCCTTATTATTGTAAACCAAAAAAGAGTATTACACAACAACTAAATGAAGGGATTGGCTTTTTTTCAAAGAAATATAAAACTCAAAAATATTTAGCCTATTTTCAAGCGTATACTAATACTTACGCAGAAATAAATTTAGTAAAAGAACTCTATAATGAAGCCATCAGTCATCCAGAAATTATTGGCTTAGTTATAGGAACTCGTCCAGATTGTATAAATGAAGAATTAATTAATTTTTTATCTAAAATTTCCCGTAATTATTATGTTTCACTTGAGTTTGGTGTTGAAAGTACACTAAATAAAACTCTGAAAGCAATTAATCGTTGTCATACGTATGAAGATACTAAAGCTGCTTATAAATTAGCTGCAAACAAGGGGCTTCATCTCGGTGCCCATCTCATTATTGGTTTGCCTGGTGAAACACATGATGAAATACTAAATCATGCAGTAGAACTATCTAAATTACCTATTCATTCGTTGAAAATACATCAATTGCAAATTGTAAAACATACTGTAATGGCGTTGCAATTTAAAAAAGAACCAAATTTATTTCGTCTTTTTACAGTTGAAAATTATATTGATTTTATTACAACTTTCATCACATTACTAAGGCCAGATATTATTATAGAACGTTTTATAAGCGAATCGCCTTCTCACCTTCTAATAGCACCAAAATGGGGAATAAAAAACTTTGAGATGGTTGCAAAGATTGACAAAAAACTCATTGAAAAAGATATGTGGCAAGGGAAGCATTATAGCTGAGAAAAACAGTTATTCTCCAGAATATTTTACTCTCCTACCTATAGAGGTCAAACCTAATAAAGCATCTTTAGTTGAAAATATAGCAGCCAAATTTTCTAATTCTAAAAAAGGATCTTCAGAATTTTCAATTAATTCTTCAGAAAAATCCATTGCTATAGGAGCTTTAAAACTCATTGTTTTAGCAAGCTTATCAATATTCTCTATATCCATTTTTCCATTAATGTAATCACCTGAAATAATGGCTTTATAACTATTCTCGTTAAAAAGCGATTCTATGGCTTTCCATTTTTTTGAAAGCCCAACGTTTGGTTTTACAGGTATTTCTTTTTCTCCTGAAATAAAATCAAATATATGTGAAGGTTTAATAATAGCATCAATCAATCCTATTTCTACAGCATGTTTTGCGTCTAACATTTGTCCGGTAAGTATTAAATATTTTGCTAATCCCTTTCCTATTTTCTTTTTTGTTCGTTGTGCTCCTCCTAAACCAGGATAAATTCCAATACCAGTTTCTGGGAAAGCAATTTTAGTTTTTGGTATTGCCAGAAGCACATCTGCGCAAAGCGCTAATTCCATCCCACCCCCTAAAGCCAATCCATTTAAAATAGCAACTACTTTCTTAGATGAAGTATCAATTTGTTCAAATACTTTCTGACCATATTTAGTAAAGGCCACAATATTATCTATAGTATTTGATTTTATATTTTTAACAAAGAACTTAATATCTGCACCAGCAACAAATGCCTTACCTGAACCTGTTAGTATAATTGTATCTATATCATCATGTGCATCTGCCTGAGAAAACTTATTGTCTAACTGAGCCATTATTTCTACATTTAATGCATTCATGTTTTCAGGACGAGACATTGTAATAATAGCTCTGCTTCCATTTATTTCTAAGGTTACAAATTCCATTTCCCAGTTTTTGGCTTCAATTCCCTCCGGAGTTTTCTCACCATATAATGCGACAAATTCATTAATAATTCGGTTTACTTCAGATTCTCCAAATTTTTGCATTAAATCAATTGGTCCTTTTCTCCATCTTAAGCCAATTTTTGCTCCTCTGTTTAAGTCAGCTGCAGTACAAACTTCTTCAGCCAAAATTTGTGAGCAAACAAAGAAGGTACAACCCAAGACTCTATCACTAATTTTTTTTGCTTTTTCAGAAGATATCTTTATATCATCCATACCAGATAAATCCCAATCATTGTTACTAGCAACTTGCTTTTCTAATTTAGAGGATACTTTATAAGATGGACCAAAATGTTCTAGTGTTTTTTGAGCATGTAACGCAATAGGCACTCCAGTGGCATTCATTAAAGCAAATGGGCCCATTCCTATTCCGAAGGTTTTCATACATACTGTGTCAATCTCTGCGATAGTACCAACACCTTCATCTAACATTTTACAAGCTTCATTTAACCAAGGCACAAAAAACCGATTTACAGCAAAACCGTAAACATCTTTAGTGGTGATTGCGTCTTTACCTGATTGAACAGAAAAAACCTGTATTGCTTTATACGTTTCTTTTGATGTTTTTTCTCCCGGAATAATTTCTACTAGTCGATTCTTTGCTGCATGGAAAAAATAATGAAGTCCTATAAAACGTTCTGGGTATGAAACTGCTTTAGCTAATTCAGTCACCGAAAAAGAAGAAGTATTTGTTGCCAATATAGTATCAGTTGGTACAATTTTATCTAAGGCTTTAAACAAGTTAGTTTTAACATCAAAATCTTCAAAAATAGCTTCAACAATCAAATCACATACTTTTAGATCTTCCTGATGAG
>JAAETN010000618.1 GCA_024228355.1 Maribacter sp.
ATAATATTCAAGATGACGAAAGCGGAAATAGTATCGAAAATCTCAGACAAACTGGGAATAGAAAAAGGAGATGTTCAAGCAACTGTAGAATCCTTTATGGAAGAGGTAAAGACTTCTTTGGAAAGTGGTGACAATGTTTACCTAAGAGGATTTGGTAGTTTTATCATTAAAACCAGGGCAGAAAAAACTGGGAGAAATATCTCTAAAAACACTACTATTAAAATACCGGCTCATAACATTCCGGCATTTAAACCAGCCAAGGTTTTTGTAGAAGGAGTAAAGAGCAACGTTCAAGTAAAATAATAATCTTTAAATAAGAACTTTATGCCGAGTGGTAAGAAAAGAAAAAGACATAAGGTAGCTACCCATAAGCGCAAGAAGCGTAGGAGAGCTAACCGACATAAGAAAAAGTAGTTGTTTTTTCAACTACTTTTTCGTTTATTACGTTCATTGACATAGAAATTCGAAAAAAAGAATTTCGACGGGTTTATACAACCTGTAAATATTATTGTTTAATCTATTTGTTCACTCCATATTAATTAAGGAGGAACAGATATAAATAAAATCAGGTGAATAGAGAATTAATCGTAAGATCTAGTTCTGACGCCGTCGATTTTGCCTTACTAAAAGAAGGAAAACTCACTGAATTACATAAAGAGGAAGACAATAACGATTTTTCTGTTGGCGATATATTCTTGGCCAAAGTCAGAAAACCAGTTACCGGTCTTAACGCAGCCTTTGTAAATGTAGGTTATGAGAAAGATGCTTTTCTGCATTACCATGATCTAGGGCCGCAATTATCCACAATGCTAAAATTCATTAAACAGGTGAGTACGGGAAAGCTCAGGGATTACTCCTTAAAGAACTTTCCTTTAGAAAAAGATATTGATAAACATGGCAGTATAAATGATGTCATAAAATCAAATCAATCCTTATTAGTACAAATTGTTAAGGAACCCATTTCCACCAAAGGACCAAGAATAAGTTCTGAGCTTTCATTAGCCGGACGGTATTTGGTTATGGTGCCTTTTTCTGAACGCGTATCAGTCTCACAGAAGATTGGGAGCAAAGAAGAAAAAGACAGGCTAAAAAGGCTCGTAAAGAGTATTAAGCCAAAAGGATTTGGTGTAATTATCCGAACAGTTGCCGAGGGCAAGAAAGTCGCAGAGTTAGATAAAGATCTAGAAAACTTGCTGAACAAATGGTCAGCAATGTGTAAGAAATTGTATAAAGCTCCAACGCCCTCAAAAGTTTTGATCGAGCTCAACAGAGCCTCAAGTATTTTAAGGGATGTCTTCAACGATTCGTTTACAGGAATACAAGTTGATGATAAGACGCTTTATAATCAAATTAAGGATTATGTACAGGAAATTGCCCCGGGCAAAGAAGCTATAGTGAAGTTATATCGTTCTTCTGTTCCCATTTTTGAAAAATTTGGGATTGAAAGACAAATAAAAACTTCATTTGGCCGTACTGCTTCAATGAGTAAAGGAGCGTACTTGATTATAGAACATACCGAAGCATTGCACGTCATTGACGTAAATAGTGGTAACCGTTCTAACAAAGCCAAAAATCAAGAAGACACTGCTTTAGAGGTAAATATGTTATCGGCTTCTGAAATCGCAAGACAATTGCGTTTACGTGATATGGGAGGGATTATCGTAATCGATTTTATCGACATGGTGAAGGCGCCCCACAGAAGAAAGCTTTTTGATCATCTTAGAGATGAAATGAAAGATGATCGGGCCAAACACAAAATTTTGCCCCCGAGTAAATTTGGTCTTGTGCAGATAACCAGACAACGGGTACGGCCCGAAATGAATATTAAGACAACAGAAGAAGACCCCAACAGTACAGGTCTGGAGGTAGAAGCTCCAATTGTTTTAATAGACAAAATAAATGCAGATCTTGAAAAACTTTTGAAAGGCCCTAAAAAGGATAGTAAGATTACCTTAAACATACATCCTTTTATTGCCGCATATATTACCAAAGGTTTCCCATCTATACGTTCCAGATGGTTTATGGAGCATAAGAAATGGATCAAGGTTCAACCAAGGGATGCGTACACGTATCTAGAATACCGTTTTAAAGACAAGAACGGTAAAACCATATATTAAATTAAAAGCGACTCCGACAACGGAGTCGCTTTTTTTTATATTAATTATTTTTGATGCATGCGTTCTCAATCCACTTACACCCTCAAAGAAGCCACCAAAAAACTTGAAAGTTATTGTACGTACCAGAATCGCTGTCATAAGGAAGTCGTGACAAAACTTAGGGATATGCACATGATTTCAGAGGCAATAGATCAAATAGTAACGCATTTGATACAAGAGGATTACTTAAATGAGGAACGTTTTTCCAAAGGCTTTGCCCAAGGTAAATTCCGGATCAAAAAATGGGGCAGAAATAGAATAACCAACGAACTTAAGCTTAGGGCTATTTCTAAGTACAATATAAAAACAGCATTAAACGAAATTGATCAAGATGATTATTTGGAAACCCTGAATATTCTTGCCAAGAAACGATTGGATGCCATTAAAGAAACCAATATTCAAAAAAGAAAAAGAAAACTGGCTGATTATCTATTGTACAGAGGTTGGGAAAGCCATTTGGTATACTGCAAGGTTAAGGAGCTTATCAAATAATTAAGGCCTCGACAAAACCAGACTGCCCAAAAGGTAGGCTCGCTCCAACGCTGATCTAGTTCTTATCGGTTCTTAAAATCGCTTGTTCATTCTTCCAATCTATCCATTTTTGCCCTCGTACCTTTCTCATGAGTCCGTCATAATTGCGCATAACAATTACATTATAAAAGGCAAAAAATAGATTTTTTGGGTTTTTCGCTATTGAGCGCAAGCTCATTGAAAATCCTGGGGTAATATATTTCATATAATGCCAATATCCTTCTGGAATATATAGCACATCCCCATGTTCAAGGTGCGTCCGATATCCATTTGCATTTTTAATGGCAGGCCATTTTTCAAAATCAGGATTTGCAAAATCAATACTCTCATGGGTAATCAATGAATGAGGTATTTTGTATAGGTGCTTACTTTCGGATTGGGGAAACATAATACATTCTTTCTTTCCTTCAAAATGAAAATGGAAAATGTTGGCCAAGTCGATGTCAAAATGCATGAATGTGTGCGAACCCTGACCACCAAAAAAGAGCATAGGCAATTTTTTCATCAATCTTAAACCAAAATCAGGGTATTCATAATCCTCTTGTAATTCGGGAATTTCCTTTAAAATATTCCAAAGAAAAATCCGGTATTTGGTGGGCTCATTTTGAAGTAAGTCTATATAATCAGACATCTTCATTTTTGCATGAGGTTCGTTAAAACCATCTTCATGATGAACCGGTCTATCATCATATAATGGCACCTCCTTATCCCCTGCAATCTCCCTCATATAATTCAAGTTCCATTTGGAGTATGCAGGCCAATCCTCAATAAACCGCTCAACGACGACCGGTTTTTGTGGCTTAAAATAATCACGGATAAATATTTCTTTGGTAATCGTCTTTACCCTTGGAATTTGGCTTAAGTTCAAGTTTAATTGGGTTGAATTATGCTATAAATTTAAAAAACCTGGGGAAAAACATCTTAAAATCCACTAATTGCAACGGATTAGCTGTTCACTTTTGCCTTTTGCCTCGCTTGTTCGTTACGCTCAATGGTATGTTCAGGTCTTGTCCATTTTGGTTTTTCTCCCAACGATTCAAATTCTGAATCTTTGGCCTCTACAGTCTTTGGCTGGGAAGATTTCGTAAAGGGTTTTTGTGGATTAAGACCCAACACCTCGAACATCGCCATATCTTCATTAACATCGGGGTTTGGAGTGGTCAGCAACTTGTCCCCAGCAAAAATTGAATTGGCTCCAGCAAAGAAACATAGAGCCTGACCCTCTCTACTCATCTCAGTTCGGCCGGCTGATAGCCTTACTTGCGTCTCAGGCATCACAATACGGGTTGTAGCCACCATGCGAACCATCTCCCAAATCTCAATGGATTCAATATCCTCCATTGGTGTACCTTCTACAGCTACTAAAGCATTTATTGGAGTAGATTCTGGCTGCGGATTCAATGAGGAAAGTGCAACCAACATTCCTGCTCTATCTTCCAACTTTTCTCCCATACCAATAATTCCACCGCTACAAACGGTAATATTACTCTTTCGTACATGGTCTATGGTTTCCAATCGGTCTTCAAATGCCCTTGTGGATATTACATCTTTATAGTAGTCTTCAGAAGTGTCAAGATTGTGATTATATGCATATAAGCCAGCTTCTGACAGACGTTTGGCCTGGTTCTCGGTTACCATACCCAAGGTACAGCAAACTTCCATATCCAATTTGTTAATAGTACGAACCATTTCCAAAACCTGGTCAAATTCAGGTCCATCTTTTACGTTTCTCCAAGCCGCACCCATACAAACACGTGAACTCCCAGATTCCTTTGCCCTCAATGCTTGTGCTTTTACATGGGGCACGGACATAAGATCATTCCCTTCAATATCTGTATTATACCTCGCTGCCTGCGGGCAATACCCACAATCTTCGGAACAACCACCTGTTTTTATTGAAAGTAAAGTTGATACCTGTACTTCATTTGGATCATGGTTTTTACGATGTACGGTAGCAGCTTCATATAGCAATTCCATCAAAGGTTTATTATAGATTTCAAGAATCTCTTCCTTTGTCCAATCGTGTCTTGTAGTGCCCATGTGTTAAAATTAAATAGGCGTCAAAATTAGTCTATAATCCTTAGATATTGTAATTATCCTATGTATTAATTATTTGAGCTCAAACGAATTTGGAATTAGGATTCTACTTGCTGCGAGCCGGTAAATTTATTAATACACTAACCGCATTTCCGCCAAAACCAACAGCATTCAACAAAACCTTTTTAATATTTTCAGGGGGCTTAAAACTTTTATCAAAAGGAGTTCCAATAAACTCATCGTGCTTCAACATCAGTATTGCCAATTCTAAACTAAGTATCCCGGAGGCCCCAAAGGTATGGCCCACTTTCCATTTATTTGTAGTAAGCATTGGCAATTTGTTGGTAAATATTCTTTCGATGGCCGCTATTTCAGACAAA
>JAAETN010000619.1 GCA_024228355.1 Maribacter sp.
GGACTCATTCAAGGGAATGACATGTTGATTCAACGATTGGAACTCGTCCTCCGCTCTCTGGATACCTACGAGCCAGAAACTCAGAATTAAAAAATTCAATTTTTCAATGTTGAAATATTGCAGTAGAAAATTGTTGTACATATTGATTTATCATTCTAGAGTAGTAGTAGTGCGTTCAAGCATATGAATAAATTTTTTCTCTTCAAAGACCCATACTATATAATAATAACTTTAACATAATAGCACATACCATTTATAAGGCGCAAAATTACATAAAAAACAAATCTATTGATTCAAACTTCGCGAAATTTGTTTAGGCATATCAAATTCATATGTTAATGTATTTAGATCAAACATCGTATTAACCCATTGTGTTACAATCGCATCATTACTCTGAAAGTTTCCAGGAGTAAATCTTCCAGTTATCTGTTCCATTCTCTGATTCCGCAGTCGGTGATAGAGATAATATATGCAGAATTGACCACACGCAGAGCTGAATGGACCTTGGAGTTCTTCCGTATTGCATCGTACATTGCATCCATATTTTTTCAAATACAGCACGATTTGTCTCGTTTCAGGTGTTCATCCGTATGAGTCGAAAAATTCAGTCTGCCTATCTTTATCGATGTATAGCACCACCCAGTGGGATCCCAGTAGAGTATCGGGCTCAATATTTGTTACGAATGCGAATGGGTATCCATCAGGGGTGGGCATTTTATTAACAGCGAAA
>JAAETN010000620.1 GCA_024228355.1 Maribacter sp.
CCACTACAAAATACAGGGGAGGTGTATTTCGGCAAGCTGTAAGAAACTGATTTTTGCTGGTAAGGTTCGAATATCGATTCTTTCTGCTGCTATACTAAGTCCTTGAAGTGTACTGCCGATTCTTGTTGTCTCCGAAAAATCCCGTAAGTCTTGAATGTTGACGTTTTTACCAAAATGTTTGGCCAGGATCTTTAGACAGGTTGGGCCACAATCCTTGGCATCAAGTTGTTTGAAAAAAGGGAATTTGGCCACACTATTCTTTCTTATTAGAAATATCCTCAGCCATTCTTAAGGCGTTATATGTGTTAATTACCCTACCTGATTTAGACAAATCATTAAACGGCACGCTATCCTTTTCTCTTGTATTAACAATTAAGTCATAAGGTGTTCCACTTTCCATTAAAATTTTCTTGATTTCCTTATAGGACAAGTTAGGATAATGAGACATCAACAAAGCGGCGACTCCTGACGTTATTGCTGCGGAGAGTGATGATCCAGAAGTGTTAATATAGCCAAGCACACTTGTGTCGGTTGTCATAATTTCTACCCCTGGTGCAAATAAATCTACACTCTCTTTGCCATAATTATTACGAGAATCGAATAAATTGCTATCCAAATGTTTTGTTATAGCACTGACACGGATCAAATTTTCTACTGTGTCTTTTTCACTTAACTTATCGATTAAATGCATCGTATTTACCGGCTTGTCAATATCACGACCGTCGTTGCCTGACGATGTCACAAACAATATTCCTTTATTCTCTGCATATTTAAGCGCAGAAAATAAAAGTTCCTTGTTCTCGGTATAATATTTTCCTCCACTCATATTAATAATCTTTGCCCCATTATCAACAGCATAACGAATGGCATTGGCAAGATCTTTGTCATTATAATCTCCATATTCTGGAGAAATCACCAAAGGCATAATCTTAATATTGTTGGATATTCCACGAATTCCGAAGCCGTTATTTCTGGTTGCGGCAATTAGACCTGCTACTTGTGTCCCATGGGATATATGGCTAGGAGCATCTACATTTGGATTGCCATATCCAACAGTTTCATAATCGTAAGGATTGTCGCCGATATTCGAACGTTCGTTATATTTTAAATTATTTAGTGTATATAGTTCGATCAGTAAATTTTCTTCGTCTTTGTAGGTATGTTCAAAGGTATATCCGTTGCTGATGTTTTTTTTCATTCGCTCTACGAGTTTCTTTTCCTCTTCATTTCTTATTTCAAGACTATCTAATTGAGCCATAGTATAATCCTCATGGCCAGGTATGCGGTCTGCAAACGTTTTTATAAATTCATAGAGTTCTTTTTTTACCTCAAGGGTGGTTTTTATGTACCGCTCCTCTTCTGCCTTGTTCCTATACCTTTGCAGGGCTTCTTGGTAAATTTCAAAGTTATTAAGCTCGTTTGGAGCAATATCTGCCTCGGTCTTTCCTTTAAATTTTTTTGAAAAAGCCCGAATTATTCTAATATGTACATACGACAAATAGGATTCATAGTTGTATTTGCCATAACCTAGAAAATTCCAACCATGTATATCGTCTATATACCCGTTCTTGTCATCATCAATATTGTTATTTGGTATTTCGTTCGTATTAGTGTAAATCCGGTCCTTCAAGTCTTCATGATGAATGTCAATTTGATTATCCATCACAGCAACTATCACTTCAATCCCTTCTTTTTCTGAAATTAATTCTCTGTACGAACGGTCGAGACTAATGCCAGGAAAAGAATCTTGCTCAATATCTAAATGAAACCAAGCACTTTCTTCTCGTAAATTAGAATCAACCTCCTGAACTATTGGTGTTCGTTTGCAATTAACGAAAAGAAAAGTTATGCAAAAAAGGAATAGAAGTCTGGGCATTTTTAAAAAATAGTAAGCAGCCTCAAAAAGCTGCTTTTTAAATTCGTTTATATTATTCTTATTCTGAATCTCGACATTGGCGCGAGGTTTGCGTGATTGTATGGCCTGCGTTTTGCTAACACGAGTCACAGGTAACACAAAAATTTAATTGATATGAAGATAATGATTTTTTGGGTTTAGAATACAGCGTGGAATATA
>JAAETN010000621.1 GCA_024228355.1 Maribacter sp.
ATCCTACCAAGGCACAGGCAAGCTCGTCATTATTATTGAATGATTGTGCTCCGGTATCACAAGCTGCTAAACTTACGTTCCCGGCAAGAGGCAGACAAGGTAAAATGAAATTGCCTGAAGTCGATGTACATTGGTATGATGGCGGTATTAAGCCAGAATTACCTGATAATTGGCCAGCAGGAAAGAATCCAAATAAAGCTGGTGGTGGAACCTTCTTTTATGGGACTAAGGATATTCTTCATGTAGGTTGTTATGGTGTTGAACCAGAATTGATGTCTGGTAGAAAAATAGCAGCAGCAAAAACAGAACGAAGAGTAGAGGATGAATTAGGACTTGCATGGAATAAGGGAGCTCATGAAATGGATTGGGTAAGGGCATGTAAAGAAAGTGCAGAAAACAGAAAACCTGGTACTTCTGATTTTGCTGAAGCCGGACCATTTAATGAAATGGTTGTTATGGGTGTACTTGCTGTTCGTTTACAGGCCTTGAATAAAATACTGGAATGGGACGGTGAGAATATGAAATTCACAAATATTGGTGCTAATGAGGAAATTAGAACGGTAATTAGAGATGGATTCAAAATTCATGACGGACACCCAACCTTTAACAAAGATTGGACAGAGCCAATGAATGCAATTGCATATTCACAGGAATTGATCAAGCATACGTATAGAGATGGTTGGTCATTGCCTGATATGCCTGCATAGGTCATTAACTAGAGAAATTAATTGTTTTAACCAATAATAAAAACGAGTAGAACTGGCTTTTTAAGCCGGTTCTACTTATAAAAATCAAAAAAGAACAAACAGATGAGAAAAATTAGTTTAGTTTTTATATTTAGTTTGGTAATGTTACCGCTGCTAAATAGCTGCAAGGAGAAAAAAGCTGATCAGAAAGAAGATGCGACTACAGAAACCGAGGTAGTGGCTGAATTAGAAGAAGCAATATTGAACGGACTTACCACTGCTGAAGAAGCTGATGGTTGGGTAATGCTTTTCGATGGTGAAACATCGGAAGGATGGAGAGGCTATCAAAAAGAGCATTTTCCTGCAGCATGGGAAATTGTTGATGGAACATTACATATGATTGGATCAGGTAGGGGAGAAGCCGGTGCCAAAGATGGCGGGGATATAATTTTCGATAAACAATTTCAGAACTTTACCCTTAGCTTGGAATGGAAAGTTTCTGAGGGTGGTAATTCCGGTATTTTATATTTAGGAGAAGAAAAATTGGATTATATCTGGAAGACTGCTCCTGAAATGCAAATACTTGATAATGAGAGACACCCTGATGCCAAATTAGGTAAGGATGGTAATCGTATGGCCGGTTCATTGTATGACTTGATACCTGCAAAACCACAAAATGCCAAACCTGCAGGCGAGTGGAACAAGATAGAGCTTACAGTGTATAAAGGCACTGTTGTTCATAACCAAAACGGTGAGAATGTTGTGGAATATCACCTTTGGACTCCAGAGTGGAACGAATTGGTGGCTGGCAGTAAATTCCCTGCTTTAAATCCCGATTGGGCCGATGTTCCTGCTAAAGGATACATTGGACTTCAGGATCATGGAGATGATGTTTGGTTTAGGAATATAAAGATAAAGGAGCTTTAAGGAGTTCTTCTTAATAAAAGAGTAACCCCATATGTTGAGAAATATATGGGGCTTTTATTTTGGGTTCAACTTAATTCTATATAAAGAACTTAAACCAAAACTGTCTTGTTAGCTTATAAAAGAACGGGCAATTTACCATTGGCATCAATCCTTCCAAGAAAATGATCTACAGCAACTTTTTGGAAGACTTCAAACTCTTGATAAACCAAAATAACGGCACTTGCATTTTTGTAATCAAAAACCCTCAGTGCATACGGATTGCCAAAATGATAAAGCACCACATTATTAGAATTGATCAGTTGGTTTATCATCTGAATTTCAGACGCTGTAAATCCAAAATTATCATTCGGTTTCACTTGCGGTGGGAAAAGCGAAAGCAGTATATTTCCTTCACTTTCAAAAGTGTCTGATGAAAGAGAGAAACATTTAAAGTTTAAATACTCTTTAAGTGATTTAATAAAAAGATTATCAGCATTTTGTATATTCGATATACTTAAGAACCCCTTCTCCCTAAATGCCACTATTTCTCTTTTGTCCCCATTGCAAAGGGTGACACAATTTCTTGCGATTTGCTCGTTTAAAACATCAGGGTTTATTAGTTCCTCAGGGATTTCGACTTTGACTTTAAAGGCTTTTTCCTTTAACTTCCAAATACGCTCAAAAGCCTCTTCGAGCTGGGTATCGTTCGCATTTTTATAAATCGTTTCAATACCTTCTACAATATTTTCAGCGAAGCATAGAATATCATTTCCTGCATCAAAGGCCAACCATTCCAATTCGCCTTTAATAGGGTGGTTTTTTGATACCGCATGCATGTTCAGTGCATCAGAAATGACAACACCTTTGAAACCTAATTCATCACGTAGTAAACCATTGATTATATCTTTGGAAATACTTGAAGAAATATTTTGACCAGATGATAGGGCAGGAACAGAAAGATGCCCTATCATAACCGAATCTACACCTTGTTTTATCAGTTCTTTAAATGGGTAAAGTTCATTATCCAGCAATTCCTCTCTGGATTTTTTGATGACCGGCAGCCCCAAATGCGAGTCAACAGCTGTATCGCCGTGTCCCGGAAAATGTTTAGTGCTACATATAAGACCTTCACTTTGCATACCTTTTATAAAGGTTGAGGACTTTTCGGTTACGTTTATTTTATCCTCACCAAATGAACGATAGCCAATTACTGGATTGTCCGGATTGTTATTAATATCCGAAACGGGAGCTAAATTATAGTGGATACCTGCTTGTTTACAATCATGGGCAATGTTCTTGCCCATTTGAAAAATCAGATCTGACTTACCCTGCAAAGCGCCTAGGGTTATGGCGTAGGGGTATTGCGTTGTGTTTTCAACACGCATGGCAAGGCCCCATTCGGCATCAATGGCAATTAGGAGTCTATGTTTAGCTTTTTCTTGATAGCGCATTACCAAATTTTGAAGGGTCTGAAAACTTTGCGCATTGTGAATGACCTCTTCTTTACCTTCAAAATTGGTCGCGGCACTTGCTCTGCTGTGAAAGAAACAGAGACCGCCTACATGGTTATCTACAATCAGTTGTTCTAAAGTTTGAATCTCTTCCTCAGTATCATTGATAAATGCCGCAGGCATAAACAATTGACCAATTTTTTCCTTTTTTGAAAGTTCAGTCGTTGCTTCCTTGTAATCTAATAATCTATTCATTGGCATTTGCACCTTTTTTACCGTAATCTGGAGGGTATTTTAAATATTTTAAAATGAATATTGCAGGTAGGGCAGCAATTACCACCCAAATAAAGAAGCCATCATAACCCAGCCATTCTTGTACATATCCACTAATGAGACCAGGTAACATCATGCCAAGGGCCATGAACCCGGTAGCTAGGGCATAGTGAGAGGTTTTAGACACCCCTTCTGCTATGTAAATGAGATATACCATAAAGCCCGCTATCCCGAATCCGTATCCAAATTGTTCCAAAACAACCGTAGTAATAACGGCAACAATATTGGTAGTATTGGTTATGGCTAAAAAAGCATAAAAGGCATTCGGCACATTTATAGCCAATACCATGGGTAGCATCCATTTTTTAAGTCCATCTTTCGATATAAGAATACCACCAAGAATTCCACCAACGGTAAGCATTAGGACCCCAATGGTGCCATAAATGGTTCCAACCTCTGCTGTAGAGTATCCCAGTCCACCTTCCTCAACAGAATCCAGAAAAAAGGGTGAGGCCATTTTAACCAATTGGGATTCACCCAAGCGAAAGAAAAGTACAAAGGCCAGGGCAATACCCATACCCTTCTTTTTGAAGAAAGATGAGAAGACCTCGATAAAGCCTAAAGGTTTCTCTGTTACAATTGTGTCTGAGGATTCATATTTAGGGGTCACAAAGAAATTTGTGATGGTCAAACTCAACATCAACAAAGCAGCAACAATCATGGTTATAGACCATGCCTTGGTATTATCGCCATAATAATTCTCAAGGAATCCTGCTAGAATTACCAATAACCCTTGTCCGGTAACATTTGCCAATTTGTAGAAGACACTTCGAATGCCAACAAAAAATGCCTGTCTGTCTTGGGTCAATCCAATCATATAATAGCCATCTGAGGCAACATCATTGGTTGCTGAAGCGAATGCAACCATCCAAAAACATGCGAGGGTAGTCACGAAAAAAATGTTAGTGGGTAAGGTCAATCCTATTCCCAAAAGAGCAATCGAAGCGAGGAGCTGCATGGCCAGCAACCAATTTCTTTTTGTACTGAACATATCAATATAAGGGCTCCAGAGGGGTTTTATTACCCACGGCAAATACAACCAACTCGTATAGAGGCCTATATCGGCATTACTTATCCCTAATTTTTTGTACATGATCACAGAAACAGTTACCACCATTACAAATGGCAGACCTTGCGTAAAATAGAGTACGGGAATCCAAATCCATGCCCCTTTATTTTTTTGTATCATTTTACTGGTTTAAATGAATTAAAATTGGAGCACTTTCCTGTCCGAATTTGTTGATAAATGTCAGTGCTATTTGCTTTTTATTTTCAATAATACTAGTTGGCAGGTATATTTTGTTTTCTCTAATTGGTAATTTTGAAATTAATTTTTTAATCGGATATTCAGATTTTTTCTTCCTTTTTGTAGCATAAACCAATGCATATCTATTTTCATCTAAATTATTGAAATTCAATCGAATAATACCTCTTTCTTTACTGATTGAATCAAGTTGGACGTATTCATTCCTAGCAACTGGTGCCAGAAGGGAAATAGGAGGTAGGGCTTTTGTTTTGTAATATTTTTTCTTGATGTATTCAACAACATCGGGATTGTTTTTCATGAGGCTTTTTGCACTAAAGAATACATTGCCCTTAACGAGTTTTGTGTTTCGAGCCAATTTTAGTTGGTTGGGGAGTTCCTTTTTATTTTCCCAAGCCTTATCACTGTTATTACGAATCTTATAAGCACCATTACCAATGTAAAGGTTAGTGTTGCTGCTGTTCTTGGACCACCAATCGACTATTATTGAATGTGAGGCAATAGGGAGATCCATGCTCCAATACACTTGGGGAGTTAAGTAATCGATCCACCCATTTGCCATCCAAGTGAGGGGGTCGGCATATAGATCCTCATAGGTGGTTTGCCCTGCTTTGGTGTCAGAACCTTTTGGGTCGGTTGAAATATTCTTCCATACTCCAAACGGACTAATGCCAAATTGAACCCATGGCTTTCGGAGCTTGATTGTTTTGTGGATGTTCATTACCAGTGAATCAACATTACTGCGTCTCCAATCTTCCAACGATTGACTAGGAAGGGAATGGTATCTATACGAAAGCGAATCTTGGAATACTTCATTCTTAATCTTATAAGGGTAAAAGTAATCATCGAAGTGAATGGCATCTATATCGTAACGGGTTACAACTTCATCCATAATAGCTACCAAACGCTTACGTACTTCAGGTAAACCTGGATTATAATAATACTTTTTACCATATTTGAGCATCCATTCAGGATGAAGGTTAAAATCATGTATGGGACTTAGAATATCGGTATTTAAATCGAAAGTTGTTCTATAGGGATTTAACCAAGCATGAAACTCAAAACCACGATTGTGACTCTCATTTATCATCCATTCCAAAATATCAAATTCCCCTATTGGCGAAGAACCTTCTTTACCTGTTAGGAACCGTGACCAGGGTGCGTAATTGGATTTATAAAAAGCATCACCTGCAGTTCGTATTTGCACGATTACGGCATTGAAATTTAAACCATCATAAAAATCCAGAATTTTAAGGAAGTCTTTTTTTTGCTCGGCAATAGGATTAAAACCATTTTTTGGCCAGTCGATATTTACTACCGTGGCTACCCAAACGCCCCTAAATTCAGTTTTTGGTTGTGGTATTGGTTTAAACACACTGCAGGAAGCAAAGCTCAACACCAGTAGTAGAAGGGTGGTTTTTTTAATCATGTTGGTTAAAAAGGCCTATTTCTACTAAAATAGGCCTTTAATCACTAAACTTTTGGTTTAATCAAATTTATATCGAACAAACGCTTCCATTGCTGCATAATCGGCAAGTCCGAGGGCATTATAACGTTCCGCGGTATCTCTATTTCGTTCTTCTACACGCATCCAGAATTCCCTGGCATCATCACCTTGGAACATTACACCATCTTTCTGTGATTGGTGGCAGAAAATAGCATATCGTTTTTTCAGCACTTGGCTTGGACTCATTGGCACTGCCATTTCAATATCATTTATGTCCCATTCGTGCCATGCCCCTCTATACAGCCATAACCAGCAATCTTTCATAAATGATTCTGACTTAAGCCTTTTCATTGCTTCGAAAATCGCATCTAAACAAACTTTGTGTGTACCATGGGGATCCGCTAAATCTCCTGCCGCATAAATTTGATGAGGTTTGATTTCTTTTATTAATTTGACTACAATATCAATATCCGTATCAGATAAGTTCCTTTTCTTAATGGTACCAGTTTCGTAAAATGGCAGATCCAAGAAATGTACATTCGAATCTTCCAGGCCTACATATCTAGTTGCAGCAAAAGATTCCCCTCTTCGAATTGCACCTTTTAATTTTCTCACTTCAACAGCGTCGAAGGTGTTTTCTTCTTTCGTTAGAATGGAATCAATAATTTTTTGTGAATCTTTTGAGGGTATTATTGTATTGGAAATTTCGGCAAACTTTAATGCCTCCCTATCCGAGACTGCAATGTTACCTGAAGTTTGGTAGGCCACGTGTACTTCATGTCCTTGTTCAACCAATCGATCAAAAGTTCCACCCATTGATATGACATCATCATCTGGATGTGGGCTAAAAATAATCACTCGTTTTTTTGCCGGTTCAGCACGTTCTGGTCTGCTGGTATCATCAGCATTTGGTTTACCACCCGGCCATCCTGTAATAGTGTGCTGCAACTTGTTGAACATTTTTATGTTCAAGTCATAGGAGTCTTCCAAGGACAATAAATCTGACATTCCGTTGTCATTGTAATCCTTATCAGTTATACTTAATATGGACTTGCCTGTTTTGCCACAAAGCCAAACAATAGCCTTTGAGGTTAGATTGTCCGTCCATTCACAAGATCCAACCAGCCAAGGAGTTTTGTTTCTGGTCAATTCACTTCCGGCACCAACATCAAGCACAAATGTCACATTACTATGTTCTTGTAGATAGGTTGCAGGTACTTGTGATGATATGTTGCCTTCAACGGTCTCCTTGATTATCTCAGCCTTGTTATGACCCCATCCTAGAAGTACGATTCTTTTTGCACTTCTTACTGTTGCAATACCCATGGTGATGGCCTTTCGAGGAACGTTGTCAATTCCTAAAAATGCGGGAGCTGCATCAACACGAGTAATGTGGTCTAGAGTAATTACCCTTGTTCCCGAATTGTAATGTGAGCCTGGCTCATTAAATCCTACGTGACCTGTTCGGCCAATACCCAACAATTGAAAATCAATTCCTCCTAGTTCTTTTATCTTCTTTTCATATGCTAAACAGTAATCAATAACCTCTTCTGGCGAAATCTTACCATCTGGAATGTTAATATTAGCAGCAGGAATATCTACATGGTTGAATAAATGCTCATGCATGAAGTAAAAATAACTTTGCATATTCCCTTTGTCCATTGGCAAATATTCGTCCAAATTGAAGGTGACAACATTTGTAAAACTCAACCCTTCCTCTTTGTGCATTCTTACCAATTCTTCATAAACTCGTATAGGCGATGAACCAGTGGCAAGACCTAGAACACATGTTTCACCCAAGGTTTGTTTTTTCCGAATCAAATCGGCAATTTCTTCTGCAACTCTTATCGAAGCCGTATTCGAATTATTGAAAATTACATTATGTATTTTTTCAAAGCGGGTTTCTTCAAATTGGCCAACAGGTTTATAGCTAATGTCCCTACCAGTTTTTTCTAGAATTGTTTTCATAAATAGATGTTCTTGGTTTATCACCTTAATTAAATGCAAATGTATGCAATTATTTCAAAACATGCCGTTTTTTGCAATATTATTTGCTGTTTTATGCAATTTTATTTTGTTTTATCTGAAAATGGACAATAATAACCGTAAAAAACGGCAAATGAATTACTTTTATTACCTTTGTTACAAATAATCGAATTAAAATATGTTAAAAGAAGAACGCCATCAGACCATACTAACACAAGTTGAATTGCATAATAGGGTTTTATTGACCGATATTGCTGAAAGATTAGATGTTTCAATAGACACCGTCCGACGTGATGTAAAGGAATTGGATCAAGAAAGTAAACTACGCAAGGTGCATGGTGGTGCAATCTCATTGGGTTATACTACTAATAGTACCAGAAACAACAATATTTATGCCTTATCGCAGAAAATAATTATTGCTGAAAAAGCAGCTTCATTACTCAAAAATGGTGCTGTTATTTTTATTGATGGGGGAACAACTTGTTTGGAATTCGCGAGAATTATTCCATTGGATATTCAATTGACTTGCTTTACACTAAGCCTTCCAGTAGCTATGGTATTGAATAATAAGCCTAACGTTGAGGTTATTTTCGTCGGTGGCCAAATATCCAGAGAGGCACAAATAACCATCGGTGCGATGGCAACAAATATGTTGTCTGAAATCAAGGTTGATTATAGTTTCATTGGTACAGGATATGTTGATGTTTCATACGGCCTAACGGATTTTGATTGGGATATTGTTCAAGTAAAGAAAGCGGTCATAAAGGCTTCAAAAAAAACGGTACTTTTGTGCATATCGGAGAAATTGAATTCACAGCACCGTTACAAAATCTGTGATATCAATGCCATAGATACAATGGTTACCGAATTGGATTGGAATGATGACCAACTAAAACTTTTTAGTAGCCACGACGTTCACATTTTTTAATAGCTATGAATTATAAGAAGATTACAGAAACTCCATCAAACTATGATCAATTGGAGCAAATGGACACTGCCTCCTTATTGGTGAATATGAACAATGAGGATAAGATAGTTGCTAATGCAGTTGCTTTGGTAATTCCGCAGATAACAAAGTTAGTGAACGCATTGACCGAACGTTTTAATAAAGGAGGTCGATTATTTTATATTGGAGCAGGAACTAGTGGCAGACTTGGTATTTTGGATGCATCTGAAATACCACCAACTTTTGGTATGCCCCATGAGCGCGTAATAGGGCTGATTGCCGGGGGTGATTCGGCCATAAGAAAGGCTGTTGAGTTTGCAGAAGACGATCTTAAACAAGCATGGTTGGACTTAAGGAAGCATGATATTTCTGAAATTGATGTGGTCGTAGGTATAGCAGCTTCAGGTACAACACCATATGTAATTGGAGGTCTACAGGAGGCCAAAGCCCATGGGTTGCTCACTGCATCTATTACCAATAACCCAGGTTCCCCTTTGGCAATCATCGCTGATATCCCAATTGAGGTGAATGTTGGCCCTGAGTTCGTTACGGGTAGTACACGTATGAAAAGTGGCACTTCCCAGAAACTGGTATTGAATATGATTTCTACAGCGTTGATGATAAGAATAGGTAGGGTTAAGGGCAATAAGATGGTCAATATGCAATTGAGCAATACCAAATTGGTAGATCGGGGAACAAGATATCTAGTTGAAGGATTAGGTATTGATTATGACCAAGCCGAAGTACTTCTCAAAAAACACGGTTCTGTAAAGAAAGCCTTGGACGCTGAAAAGAAATAGATTATTCCGTGATTGCTTCTACTTCATCCACTGTTACTATTTTGCTTGATGAATTGCCCCAGGAATTTAGAATGTAATTCATAACATCTGCAACTTCTTCATCTTCTAGACCTAGTGGTGTCATGGCGTTGTTATAGGTAATACCATTGACGATTAATTCACCTTGACGACCAAATTTTACACCTCTTATACTTTCTTTCCTATTTTGCAACAAATAATCGGAATTGGCCAAGGGGGGAAAAGTGTAAGCAACACCTTCACCATATGCCATATGACAAGTAACACAGAAATCGGTATAGATTTCATTTCCACGCTTAATACTGTCCTCAAGCTTCGAATCTTGGTTAAAGAATAGAACCTAAGCAGGACACAATCACAACATAGCAGAGAATCAGCTGCTTCATGAATCAATTAGGATCGTGGTACTAGTTTATAAATCCCTTTTCCTTCTATCGAAACATAAATCAAGCCATCTGGTCCTTGGCGTACATCACGAACACGGCCCATATCATCCAATAATTTTTCCCTACTGGTAACTTTGGTTCCATCTAACGTAAGCCGTTCCAAGTATTGAAAGACCAAAGAACCTACAAGTAAACTCCCTTTCCAACCGTTATACTTGTTCGAGGTTACAAACGCCATGCCGCTAGGTGCTATCGAGGGAACCCAGTAATGTATTGGTTGTTCCATCCCCTCCATTTCAGTTTTATCGGTAATGGGGGTGCCGCTATAGTTTATGCCATAAGTAATAAGTGGCCAGCCGTAATTAGCACCTTTTTCAATGATATTGATTTCATCCCCTCCTTTAGGCCCATGCTCATGGTCCCAGATTTCTCCTGTTTCAGGATGCGTTACGAGCCCTTGGGGATTACGATGACCGTAGCTATAAGTAGCTGTTTTTGCCCCATCTTTACCAATAAATGGATTGTCTTCTGGAATACTGCCATCATCATTCAATCGGTAGATTTTACCACCGTCTTTGGTGATATCCTGTGGATTTACATCACGAGCTCCTCGCTCCCCAATCGAGAAATATAGGTAACCATCATTGTCAAAAGTAATTCGAGAACCAAAGTGTTGTCCTTTGGTAGTATTTGGACCTGCTTTATATAGTAACTCATTGTCATACAGAGCATTATCCTTCAACTTAGCACGCATAAGGGCGGTATGACCTCCTTTTTCTTCGCCTTCTTCTGAACCGTAAGTAAAATATATCCAACCATTATTGCCAAAATCTGGGTGTAGGACAACATCAAGTAGACCTCCTTGTCCTCTCGAATAAACCGCTGGAACGTTCGAAATATTGGTTTTTGTTCCATTTTTAAAATGAATGAGTGTCCCTGCTTTTTCAGTAATCAGCATACTACCATCAGGAAGGAACGCCATACCCCATGGAATCTGTAGTCCATCGATGAACAGCTCAGCAGAAAAAGGAATATTTTCAGGTGTAGATACTTCATTTTCAGCTTCCTGAGCGCAAGAAAAATTAAGCGATACAACGAATAAATACATGCATACAATACTTTTTTTCATATTTTGACGTTAAAATTTAATATTATATAGTAGGCAAAGAGGCCTAAAGATAAATAGAAAAATATAAGTTTAAACAATTACACTAAAGAATATACTTAATCCCCAATTCAAGGATATTCTTGCCAAAACTGACTTAACCTATGCTCCCAAAAAGCCCACGGAACATTCTGTATGCTTTACTGCTGGTCTTATTATCGGTGGTTTTTACTTCGGCTATTGCCAATACTGATTACAAAGTATTGGATGAAATCACTGCAGCCATAAAGAAGACTATTTCTAAGGAAGTTACAGATACAGATTTAAAAAATTCAGAGAAATTTATTGATGCCAATAAATCACTAGGGCACAATACTGCAACAACAACTGAGGCCATGCCCATGTTCATGACCATAATTCAAGGTGCAGATGAAGAAGTAGGTTGCCCCAATGATGGTAGTACTGTTGCTCGATTCAATCTCTGTGGCGACTCTGATGATAGAACCATTTCCCTGGCAGGTGCTCCTTTTGGCTCCGTATCTTGGGAAATATTGGGAGGATCATGTTCTCCCGATATAAATGAGGATTGCCCCGAGACAACTAACTCGTGCTACACCCAAGTGAGTACAGCTCAAAATTATACGCTTGATGCGAGTACAATACCTTCAACTACAGGGGCAGAGTTTAGGGTTAGAGTAAACGGATCAGGGGCATATTATTATTTTAAGGTTAAAAAAAGCACAATCACCCAGACATATGTTAAGCAAGATTTTATCTGTGGTGTACCAGGTAGAATTCAGGTAACCAATCTTTCTAGTGCCTACGAATTCAGTATAGACAACGGAGGCGGATTTGGTCCATGGCAAGGTCCTATTTTCGACAATCTAACACCTGGCACGTATAATGTTTTAGCACGTTTGCAAAATACACCGGACGCTTGTGAATACCCTTACGAGCCTATTGTCATAGACCAGTTGGATATTGATATAGATGTAACATTTACTGATGCCCAATGTAGTGGCGATACTGGTACGATTACGGTTACGGCAAACAATGTTCCTGGCCCCTACAAGTACACTTTGTTAGATTCAAGTGGTGTAGCCCAAGAGTTTACAGCTTTTATTCCTGACAATCCGTACACCTTTTCAGCGGTAGGTTTCGGAACCTATATCGTTCAAGTTGAAACACAACAGTGTACAGGTGATCCTCTTAATGGTATAGACCCTCCAAGACAAAGTTTGGATACTGGTGGAAACCC
>JAAETN010000622.1 GCA_024228355.1 Maribacter sp.
CTTTATGTAGCCTTTACTATGTCTTTTGAGTACATTGAATTTCAACTGTCCACCCTTGCTAAAGTTAAAATCAGTATTACGGGCTCCATCATCCTTACGGTAATGACCCCCTATTGTATAAAACCAATTATTACCCAAGGGGCCTCCAAGTGTCCCATCAATTCTTAACAGCGAATTACTTTCCCCTTGCAAACCTCCTTGAAGTCGAATTTCGCCACCAAAAATATCCCTTGGTCCATTAGAAATAAAATTATAAATCCCGCCAGGACCGTTCAATGAAGTGATTGCGGCACTACCTCCTCTAATAGCTTCGATCCTTTCTGTAGTAATATCCATTCGATGAAAAATATCAGGACCGTAATAAGAATGTTGAACCAAACTCACTGGCAAGCCATCTTCCTGAAGTGAAACATAATACCACCCCATATCATCTTCTGCCGAGGCAGATATGCCACGTGCATATACTCTGGTAAAAACTTCCCCTGCTGAAGGATCAGTAAAAGTGCCAGGTATGGATTGTAACAAATTAGCTGCACCTCTTGGAAATGCCTGCTGTAAAGCTCTTGACCCCAACGTTGTTATCGCCGTGCTCGATGACAACTTGCTACGTGGTTCAAAAGTACCAGTAACGACAACACTTTGTAAAGCAAGTGGGTCATTTTCCAAAATAATATTTAGCTCAATATCCTCTTCTTCAATTTTCAGGTCCCCACTATAGGTTTTAAACCCGAGGTAAGAAACAGAAACTAAATACTGCCCTGAACTCAAATCCGTTACCTTAAAACGACCTTGAATATTCGATGTGGCAAAACGGTTAACAGGGGTTACAAGCACATGTGCTCCCACTAAAGGTTCACCTTGGTCGTCTGTTATTTCTCCATTGACAGAGAACTGGGCCCATGATGGACTACAGATAAATAAAATTGTAAAAAAAAGTATTATAGAGAAAGCTTTGGTCATTATCGGCAGATTAGAGCGCAAATTTACGTCTATACTTTACAAATACAATACGAGATTGACCGATTATTATAATAGCGTATCATTTTATTATAATAGCGTATCATTGTGAACTAGCCCACTCGTTTTTTCAAAACTAGAAACTGTACCCTTTTTATTCTAACTACTCCACTTCTTCATTTCTCATATATTAACATTCAGACTTTGAGCAAAAGATGTTCCCCAATACAGACTCCGTTTCGATGGTAGAGAACCTCCAACATAAACTTTATTGGTTCCATGAGATCATTAATGTGCGATGTTGAAGGCGCTACAGCTATTTTACCAACTTGTGCTGAAGATGTGGTTCATTCTTTGGATAAGGTTGAAATGGCATACGAATCAAATAATAACGGAGGTGCATCAAGAAATTATAATATTTAAATACCAAGTAAATTTTCCATTAGTATGAAATATATTAGATTAGTTTATTAAAATGGAATAAGTAATGAGTGTTTTAGATAAATTTAGCTTAGAAGGAAAAACGGCTTTAGTAACAGGTTGCAAAAGGGGTATTGGTAAAGCAATGGCAATAGGTTTGGCCGACGCTGGTGCAAACATTATTGGTGTCTCAGCATCATTGGAAAATGAGGGAAGCGCTGTATCCAAAGAAGTTCACGCAATCGGCAAAAACTTTAGTGCCTACCAATGCGACTTTTCTGATAGGAAGGCATTGTACAGGTTTATAGCCGAGGTAAAGAAAGACCATCCAAAAATAGACATTCTGGTAAATAATGCAGGAACAATTTTAAGAGCACCCGTCATTGAGCATACTGATGAAATGTGGGACAAGGTGATTGAAGTCAACCAAAACGCACAGTTTATCTTAACTAGGGAATTGGGTAAAGAAATGGTAGCTAGAGGTTCTGGTAAAATTATCTTTACAGCCTCATTATTAACTTTCCAAGGAGGCACTACAGTGCTTGGTTATGCTGCGAGCAAAGGAGCCATTGGTCAAATGACAATGGCTTTTGCCAATGAATGGGCAGGGAAAGGGGTGAATGTAAATGCCATTGCTCCCGGTTACATTACCACAGACAATACAGAAGCTTTGCAGAATAATCCAGAGCGGAATAAATCTATCTTAGAACGAATCCCTGCTGGAAGATGGGGAACACCCCTAGATTTTGCTGGACCAATCGTATTTCTCGCCTCTGAAGCATCATCATATATGAATGGATCCATTGTTCTGGTGGACGGCGGATGGATGGGAAGA
>JAAETN010000623.1 GCA_024228355.1 Maribacter sp.
AGAGTAATTCCAGTTCGGTGGGAATTTAACTTGCTCATCTTCATGAAAAACTTTGCGAATTTCAGTACTAGATGCTTCAGAACTAATTCTAGCCAGTTTATCAAAATAGGGTTTTTCTTCTTCTGGTACTGGCTCGTAGGCATCTTTTTTCAACACTCCCCAACCAGAATCCCAGGGCAATAATTCGACCTTTCTTAAAGCAAAGATATCCCGAATGATATTTGCTTTAATTAGACTATTTCCCTTGATGTGTAGAACTCCAAATTTATTGGGGTCAATATTTTCTTTTCTATATTTCAGCCACGATTCTCCTGCAGTTAAAAAACAATCGTTTGGAACATCCAGATGATTGAATTTTATTTTTAACTGCTTAATATGCAATTCATCAAGTTGTGCATCGACCATTACCCAACTTTTGTCAATGATCACCCTAAAGGAGCCACCCATGTTCGCCTTAATGGAGCCACTTTCAGGGTGTCATTAGGCACCTCAAACTGTGTGTATTTTTATCTTGTTTTACCTCCTTTTTCAACT
>JAAETN010000624.1 GCA_024228355.1 Maribacter sp.
CAACTCATTAAAAAACTTCAAGACGGTGGCCATGGCATGTTACTGGGGTCCGACGCTCCACAACTTTTTAATGTGCCGGGATTTTCAATACACCATGAAATGGATGCCTTGAAAGACGTCGGCCTTAGCCCACTGGAAATTATTCAATCTGGAACCATAAATCCTGCAATTTATTTTGGCATGGCAAATACTTTTGGTTCAATTAAGGAAGGGCTGGATGCTGACTTAGTTCTTGTGGATGCCAATCCCTTAAAAGATATTAGCGCACTTCAACGAATCTCAGGGGTAATGATAAGAGGCAATTGGTTAAGCAAAGAGACCATATCTAAAAAACTTGAAAATATTGCCCGAAATGCCTTAAAAAATTAAGCTTCCATGAAAAATATCATAGTGACTTTATTTTGCCTAATTAGCTATACAACGAATTCTCAAATTATTCTTAAACCCGATCGTGTATTTGATGGAGAACAAATTCATGAAGATTGGATCGTAATGGTCAAAGGCAATACCATTGTTTATACAGGTGTTATTACTGGTTTGCAAATTCCTTCGAAGGCTGTAGAGATAAAGTTAGAAGGAACTACATTAATGCCCGGTCTTATTGAAGGTCATTCACATTTATTGTTACACCCTTATAATGAAACTACATGGAATGACCAGGTGTTGAAAGAATCAGCGGTAGAAAGGGCCATTCGAGGTACTGTACATGCTAAAAAATCATTATTGGCCGGGATAACCTCTATGCGTGATTTAGGTGCAGAGGGAGCGGGTTACTCCGATGTTTATCTTAAAAAAATGATTGATGAGGGTATTGTACCTGGCCCTAGGCTTTTGGTTGCTGGTCCGGCAATTGTGGCAACTGGAGCATATGGTCCAAAAGGATTTCATGATGGTGTAACCGTTCCTTTGGGAGCTGAACCTGCAAGTGGAATAAACGAAGTCATTAAAACAGTGCGAAGACAATTGGGAAATGGAGCGGATTTAATAAAAATCTACTCAGATTATAGATGGGGAAAGGGAGAGCCATCACAACCTACTTTTCTCCTAGAAGAAATTAAGGCCATGGTAGCCACAGCCGAAAGTGCCGGTCGATATGTCGTGGCTCACGCTAGCACTCCAGA
>JAAETN010000625.1 GCA_024228355.1 Maribacter sp.
GAACAGAAAAGTGGCAAAGGGGTCGGTCTTCGTAAATAAGTATAGCAATAAATATCACACGGAGGCACCTCTTCCACCGCGTAGGTGGAAAACAAAGGTGATTGAGAGGAAAAGTTTAAAGTGAGCTTAAGTGCCTAAAGTTGATACTAGATCCTTGATGCTCGATACTGGATTCTTGCTCATGATGGGTAAGGATAATTTAGGGATTGGTGGGTGTTTATTTCCAGCATTCTACAGGGTGAGAATATGGGTGGTATCTAAAATGTTCATCAAAAGCAAAAGCAGCATTAATATTAAATTGATTTATCAAGGCAAAACTGGTGCAATCTGTAAAACTCAACTTTTTATCTTTGAACTTTTTGAAGATTTTTTTAGCAGAATTTTCAATATCTTCATCAATATTGAGTATGGTTATATGGCACTTGCCTATATTATCCATAAATTTGATGGATGTATCATGGCTGCTTCTGGACTTAAGGAGTGTATACGTCTCATCCAATATATAATTAGAGCTAAAAATAATTGCATTTCTTTCTACTATTTGGTTGTAAAGAATTTTTGCTCTAGGATTGTATTTGTCTTTAGGAATAGTGAGGGCGCAGAATGCACTGGTATCTATAAAAACTTTCAATCAGATACCTCACCGTACAGGTATTTATCATGATTAATGGATAGGTCGGTATCAGGACAATCTCTTGCAATGTCGATAATTCCATCTAGTGTGCATTCTTTCCCTTGGAATTCACTTTCATTTGCTAGGATTACTTTAACTTTTTCATGTTCCTTGATCTCGACTTTCTCAAGGGGTTTAAAAACGCCATTTTCAAATATAGCATCTATTACTTTAGTCATTATCTTCTATCATTATGTTTAAAAAGTACCAAACATGCTTTAATTGATAATGTATTTATTCCTTTTTGTCAAGAGATTTCGTTTGATATTAAAGTATGGGGGTTTGAGGAGAAGAAGTGAGAGGCCATGAAAGACAGAGATCTGAGGTTGGAGGTCGGAAGTCTGAGGTCAAAGAACAGCCATCAACTTCTTGCCCGACGTGCTGTTTCTCGGACCATAAAGAGCGAAAAGAATGATTTAGAAATATTGGCAAAGGGGTCGGTCCTCGTAAATAAGTATAGCAATAGACATCACACGGAGGCACCTCTTCCACCGCGTATGTGGAAAACAAAGGTGATTGGGGGGTTTAAGGAGGTATAGAGTTTTATGAAAAGGAGCTGGGTGAATTACCTGGAATTTAGTTTATGCCTGAGGCAGAATTTGGAAGGAGTAATCGATGGTTGACTTGTTTAACAATAGATCCCCAAAGTTTCGGAGCTACAAGGGAAGATGTCCGGTTAGCATTGGAATCTGAAAACATTGAATCCCGTCCAGTCTGGAAACCCCTTCATTTGCACTACCCCATTTCCACCGCGTAGGTGGAAATGGGTGGCAATTATAATGACAAAAAGATTACCTTTACTGGTAGGAAATATTTACCACGTTTTCACAAAGAGCATTGCCGGATTTGTGATATTTCGAAACGATTCAGAATA
>JAAETN010000626.1 GCA_024228355.1 Maribacter sp.
TCTCCGAGCTTTTTGTAAAGCTAGTTCCCACTGAGGTTTAAATATACTGTAACTTTTTTGTATAGTTACACCCAAATATCGTCCTTCACCCTCCTCACTAATCCAAATATCATTACATTCCGTTTCGGATATGTATGATTTTCCTAAATTCCATTTTCTGTTCTCCCTTACTGGACCGTCCAATGGAATTACACTGCTCTTATGGCCTGCGAATTCTAAACGGAATTCTTGGGCATATTGAGAGACTATTTTTAACAGATGCGTCAAATCTTTTTCCGATCCTACCAACATCATGTCATCCGCAAAGAACATACCCGGAATTGTTAGATTCCCCAGGCGTATTCCTCTACCGGATTCCGTAAGCCTTTTCCCCAATTCTGCTATGTAGAGTGCAAACAAAATAGGAGATAGAACACACCCTTGTTTCAATCCCAAATCCATACTGAGGGGTTCGGATTGGATATCTTGAAAATGTACCACACTTCGTGGATCACGATAGGTTTGTCGTATGTTGTTCAATAATTGTACCGGGAAACCCATTTGGAGCATAACTTCCCACAGGATTTCCCTGTCGACTCTATCATACGCCTTTGTTATATCCAATAAAGCGAGGAAGTTTTTCTTTTTCTCTCTTTTGGATTTTCTTATCATGGTTTCCAACACTAGTAGGTTATCTGTAGCCCTTCTAGATGGTCGGAAGCCATTCTGGATTTCTCCCAGTATGTTTGAATTCTCGGAGGCCTCCTGTATCCTATTTGTCAGCACTCGATTATAGATTTTACAAATATTACATCCTATCGTTAATGTTCTGTAGTTATCCAGAGTATCGGTTTTACCTTTCTTATGTAGAAACGTAGTTCGTAGGATGTCATTTTGACGTGGAAATTTTTCCTGATCCCACATCTGTTGTGCCCAATTATGAATAAATAGTTTACCTCGCCGCCCTAAATTCTTTAGGAATTCAGGGGGGATATCCGTGGTCCCAGCTGACGTGGAGGTATGCAGCTTATCCATTGCCTTTTCAATTTCCCAAAATTGTATAGGATTATTTAATTTATTCATATCGTCCTGCTGTAGGCGTAACGACGTTTTTATGTCGTTTACTTTAGAATTAGGCCAGTAACCAGAGTTATAGATTTTTTCCCACTGTTTCCGCA
>JAAETN010000627.1 GCA_024228355.1 Maribacter sp.
CGTACTATACTTTTGTTCTTGGCATAGTCTAATGCCAGACCTTGCTGCCCCTTCTTCTTTCTTTGCGCTACGATTACCTCATCCAATTCCTCGATCCTGGGCACCATACTGATATTCAATGTGGAGGTCACATCCTCCACTATAATCAGTACATCATGCATTCCTACATAACTAAAAAGCAATACATCCCTTGGTCGCGCCTCAATTTCATATTTTCCGTTCGCATCTGTTTGTATTCCATCGGTAGTACCTTTGATCGAAATGTTCACATTGGCCAAAGGATAGCCCATATCAGATACCACACCACTAATTTTATTTATTACATCTTGGGAAAATCCTTGGAACGAACAAACAAGGAGCAATAGGGTAAACAATCTATTCATAATCTTTTGTTGTCGTAAATAATTACAAAAAAGGAGTTTTTATTGTATTAATCCAAATCTTGACTATCAAATTATTGGCCTCATATTGCGAAATTGTATAATGTTGATTTTCAATGGGAGACTATCTTTGAAACATTGTTAAGCTTAAAAAGCTCTTGGTTCACATCTTTCAGCGCCAATTTAAAGACCTTTATTTCCTTACGCTGGGCAGGGCTTCCGTAATCGTAGTAGATCGTCGCCTTTAAATACGATGTGGTCAGGCTTTTATTACCCAAATATTTCGCATTTACCTGCCATGTTCCCGGAAGGGATTCATCTAGCAAAAATTCCTCGCATGAGTATCCAATCATTTTCTCCTTGCGGATACGTTCCGCATCGGCGGCCAAGGAATGTGCTGATACAAAATAATGACCCTCAGGGTTCACGAATTGCAACTCGAACTCCGCTTCGCTGTCGTTCCATTCAAAGACCAGTCGGATTCCATTGAAGTCATCTTCCAATATGTGTTTCTTTGCCTCTTTTGCAAATAACTCTTTTCCTTTTAACATGATGAGATTGCTTAATTCGCGATCCATCATTATACCAAATGCAGTTGAATCCTTCACCATTAATCCTTCTTTGAACAAAAAGTCGTATCGCATAAACAAAGTAGCCGCCTTTTTGCTATCGTTTATTTCACGATAACTGTTGGCAAGGTCCATATAGGATTGTGCATAGTTGGGGCGTAGGATGAATATTTCTTTATAGAGTTCATTGGCTTTTTTGAAATCCCCTTTGGATTGACATACATAGGCCAAGGCTTTTAAGGCCACGGGGTTTTCATCGAAATTAGCTAATCCTTCTTGAAATATTTTCTCTTCAAATGCATTACCCTTCCAATTTTCAAAAACAAATTTAAGCACATCAACATAATACCCATAACTAGCGCCATACCTTGGTGCATAAAAAGCATGTTTCTTTTTAACATCGTCCAGAGAGCCACTTTCCCTAAATTCCTGTAGGTAGGTAGGCAAGTCGCTCAAGAGAGCAGTCGAGGATAATGCATCACCCTTATATTTGTTATTGCGAAGCCTTGCTTGATCTGTAATTTCTTTTGATTTTGGAGAGGTACTTCCCGAATTTGTATTGATAATCACCACGCCACCCGAAGCAATAGCACCATACTTTGTGCTTGCCGCAAAACTTGACAATACTGCAACCCGCTTCATATTACTGGGTAATATCCATAAAGGAGCTTCGGTTAGGATTTGACCGTCTACATCAAATATAACCGATTGATCATTGAATAGGGAGTTTGAACCCCTTACGGTAACACGCATGTCCGATTTATTGACATCACCTTCTCCCCCTTTTCCCGCTATTAAATTCGAGGATTCCGTATCTAAACCCCCATCGATTCCCCCATTAATACAATCACCTGTAACGGTTAGACCGGGGAACTCATTTCGCAATACATCCAAGATACATAAGTTTACATTACTTATATATTCTTCAGAAAGAATACGGATTTGATAAGCCGCCGTTTCTGGATTGATTATCCCGTATGCCGTCTTAATGAGGTTGGGATTGGTATTATACGCTAACTCCAATTCTTGTTGGGACTTTCTTTTACTTTTTATCACCACTACTTCGTCAAGTTCCTCAATATCAGGAATCATTTTAATATTCAAAATTCGTGTGACATCTTCAACTACGATTTCTACAGTTTTCATACCTGTAAAAGAATAGCGAATCGTATTTCCCGGAAGGGCGTTTAGTGTATATCGACCTTGTACATCAGTAAACAAGGTCGTATCCTTATCATCTACAGTTATTTGCACATTTTCCATTGGAGCACGACTATCGCTTACTATACCTGAAATAATTTTTGACCTTTCCTGAGCATAGCCATAAGAGCTAATAACTATAAATAAATAGGTGAAAATATGTTTTTTCATAACGAATATTTATTTTGATTTAGTTAATATATGTATTCACAAATATTCTTTTTGTTGCCTTATTAGTTAAATACAACCTTGTTTGAATTCGAAACCTTGAACAGTTCTTGGTTCACGTTTTTATGTCTTAGCTTATAGACCTTTACTTCCTTCTTTTGCGACGGACTTCCGTAATCGAAAAAGACCATTACTTTTAAATAAGTTGGAGTATCTGATCGGTTGCCCAAGTAATTAATGTATACTTCCCATTTTGCGTTTAAAGTGTCTTCCAAAAAAAATTGTTTGGTAGTATACCCTTTTTGTTTTTGGTTTTGAAGTAATATGTCGGTATCATTTTTGGTTTTCTTCCAACTAAAAGCATTAGCATCAGTGTCAACAAACTGAAGTTCAAACTCAGCTTGGTCATTATTCCATTCAAAAACCAATCTTGTTTTGGGCGTAGTTATGGCCTTTTCAATTGTGCTTTTCCTTACTGAAAGTTGTTTTCCGTTTAATCTGACGATGTTGGAAGCTTCGGTTCCCATAAGAATATCGGTTCCGCTAACATCAAAAGCAATGCTATCCAATTCATTGATAGCGTGTTCATAACGAGCGTAAACAGCAAAAGCCCTACTGTAATTGCCCAATTCATTATAAGCATTCGCTACATCACGAAATGATTGGGCAGCTCTCGACTCAAGATTTAGGACTTTTAAATAGGTCTTAAGTGCATTTTCAAACTGACCCAGTTCCTCATATTTAAAGGCCAATGCCTTTAATGCAGTCACATCACGGGGAAATTCGCTTCCCATCAAATCGAGTAATTCCCCTGCCTTTTCCCTGTTCTTCCATCTTCTCTTAAAAAAATCGGAAACCTCAATAAAATAATAGGGTGAATCCCCATACTTTTTTTTCAGGTCATCAAATATCTCAAGTGTTTTTCCCACAGAAGGTGCGGCATCGAACTGCTTCAAATAGTCAGGAAAACCCGGTGCATATTTGTCATTTTTGTTTATCGCTGCGATGAGGCTGTCCCTTAGTCCCGAATTGTCATAGGTTCTCTTTATTGCGATATCATCCATCCAAGCCGTACTCTTGGTGTTGATGATGATTACTCCACCCGCCCCTTGGGGACCATATCTTGAAATGGCCCCATTCCTTACAAGTATGGCCACACGTTCGATATCGTTGACAGGTATAAATGTCGGCGGATATTCATATATAACCCCATCTACATCAAAAATCGCCGTTGGGCGTGCACCACTACTCCACTTTTGTAATATAACTTTTGGACAAATTGGGTCTGGTTCACATTCACGAATTACCTCCATTTGTGGGTAAAAATTTTGTAGGGAAAATAAAAAATCTGTACCCACGGGAATCAGATTTTTACCATCGATGATCCGAATAGAAAATGAAGCACGGTCTTTATCAAGAATACCCCTTGTCGTCTTTATCAAGTTTTTATTTGTGGGATATGCAATCAATAGTTCGTTCGGGGTAAAGGGTCTTTTCTTTTTTACGGTAACTTCTTCCAACACTTCTACTTTTGGCAGAAGCCGGACGTCTATAATTGAAGTGTCATAATCTACATCGATTTCAACAGTCTGCATGCCTACATACGAAAAAACCAGCACATCTTTTGGATGGGCCCTAATGGAATACGCTCCTTTACGATTGGTATGAACACCTTCGGAAGTTCCTTTTATTACAACGCTAACATTGGAAAGTGGTCTACCTGAATCCGTCACCTTACCTTCTATGTTTCTACTCAAATCTTGTGCCGCTACATGTATAATGAAAAAGAAAAAAATGAAGTAAGGAATTGATTTCATAGTTGGGTTGGTTATAAAGAATTATCCCACAAAAATCACACCGAAACTATAGTATCCAAATTGAAAATTATAATTTCCGACGTAATCATTGTTCTTTATTTATGACCTTATAGACCAATTCCTGATATCCGATGGCCCCGTATTCAGAAATAGCCTCTACCACGACCCGCATTTCCCCTGGGATGTCCGCGTTATAAAACGATGTCACATATTTGCCGTTACTATCTACATCACCAAGTGGTTCCCAATGTATCAATGATCGTAGATCGGATATAAATTGTGTTTTTGGATCAGGCTTATCATATTTTGGAACATAAAATTGACGTGTTGGTGAAAATACGGGAATTAAGGTTTGTGAAAGCCCTTTGGTCTTATGAACCCCCGAAAGACCTTTACCCGCATGTGTAAAGATGGCTATTACACTTCCAAATTTAGGCATAGTTAAAAGATCAAAATCCGGAAAAACGGTCATATATAATTTGGTGAAATTCTTGATATATTTTATAAGTTCCACGCTCTTGACCTCAGATGGTGGAATATTGGGTATCAAAGGGTATTGGAAATCCATAACCGGTATTCCATCGATTACCACCAATGTCGTCCCACCGCCATTGATGTGGGCCAACATAAAACCATCTGGAAACTGCCCAATACTTATCTCTTTCGGATAATTGAACAACAACACACTGTACAGACCATAGGACCATTTTTTTTCTTTCTCCCGGATCTCGGTTCCCTGAATCACTACATCCGGTTCACCGTAAGCATCTATTACTTTCTTCCGCTGAGGGGTCAGCTTTTGACCTTCTACAACGACTTCATCAAGCTCTGTTACCCCATAATTAGGTTTGTAGGAATCCTCAATTGTTTCTCGCGTCCGATGCTTTTCAGCAATTAGATAAACCACACTATCCAACTTTTTTATGGACCTTCTGGGATCGATTACTATTTCCGGTGCTTTTGTTTCATTCAAATCAATGGTATAATTTCTCTTCTTGCCCAACTTGTTTGAACTCTGTATCAGGGCCTTTACCGGTGGACCATATTCATCAAACAATTGGAAATTGAATCGCCCAAGGTTATCGGTTGTCTGGTTATAAAAAGAAGCGGTTTCCCCAAATGTCATCATATTCAGGCCAACTCCACTAACTTGCTTTTTTTTAGAAAAAATAGCTTTTACAGTACCATTTATCTGTAGGGCCGTTTCAGGTTGAAAAAGCAGAACATCCCGGCGTACGGTGCCATAATTGTATTTTCGCCAACCTTGTGTCAGTAATAGCACATCCAAGTCACTAACCCTATCCGGATTATCAGGATTGAA
>JAAETN010000628.1 GCA_024228355.1 Maribacter sp.
ATGTCATGGTTTTGTAACCTCATGATTCTTGGTGGAATGATCCCTCTGTATGAGGGGGTGAGGTTACATTTTAATTTTATATGGACGAGTTTACTTATGGATTCCGGTGTTTTCTCCGCGAAGCGGCTTCGTCCAACAAGAAAATCAAGCCGCTCACTTTGTTCGCTGGGACGCTCCTAACGTCGCGCCCCTTATTCATACGTTATGTCTAAAAATGGAATCAGCAATTAAGTGGAAATTGAATCATTAATTCAACAGATCGGAGAACTTGATGAAGCGGTTAGGAAGCATATCAATACTCACCGTTACCAAGTGGATTTACTAAAAGACTCTTCGAACTGGAACCAAATATGTAGCTCCCTTGATGTCATCGGGGATACGATCTATGCAATAGGCTCATATGAGGCTGCTGATTTCCCAAAAGACTATGGTCTTCAATATATTTACACGTATGGTTTGTTACAGGCGCTTTTTTTGCAACAAGATGCAATCCGCCATCTGAGTGAAGCATTCGGAATTGAATTGGCGTCGTCACAGATTCTCTTGGATATAAGAGGAATACGTAATGCATCAATAGGCCACCCCACTAAACAGAAACAAAAAGGAACACGCTTCTATAACCATATTTCAAGGGTATCCATGTCAAAAGCTGGCTTTGATTTGCTCCGTTACTCAGAGCCAAGGGAATATGACATGGTGAATGTTGATATTCCAACTATGGTGCGAGAGCAGTTATCTGAAATTATTACGGGGTATACAGAAATAGCAAATAAACTATCTGAGGCGGATAGAATGCATAAGGAAAAGTACAAAGATTCTCTATTACAAGATGTGTTTCCTTCTGCAATGGGGTACTTCTTTGAGAAAATAGGTCAAGGCATTTGGTCTCGCTCATCAGGTGATCGTGCGTTTGGGCAATCTAATCTTCGAATGCTTAAAGAAACATATGAAAAATTTGAAACCACTCTTAATGAAAGGAATGAGCTAAGCGAATATACTGAGTTTGATCTTGGTGAATATTTCCATGCAGTCAAAAGATTAGATGAGTATTTATCTGGTGATAACGATTTATTGAATGAAATAGATGCACGTATATATTGGACATATCTTCGTAATGAGCATTCAAGCTTTGTGCAAATTGCAAAGGAAATCGATGAACATTATCAATCATAGACATAACAAGAGTAACCACCGGATTTACTTTTCTACGGCTGCGCCTTCAAAAAAGTAATCCGGTGTTACTAACGTTAGGTTGCATTAATTCAATGGATGTAAAAATAACAAATTGGACTTTGATTGGAAAAGCATATTTATACGCGCTTATTTTTGCTGTAGGAGTGTTGATTGCCTATTCAATAAATGATGTATGGAAATACCCTAGTTTTTTTAAATTCTTATTTGAGTATCAGTTCATTGCTTACCCTTTATTGGTAATGTTAGTAAGAGTTATCACTGCAACTAGAATACAAGGCCTGGCAATTTGGCTATCTATAACACTCATTTTGGCAGGTTTGCTTTCCTATTCAAAAATTTATGGGCATCGGGCTAGCGAAGCTGTCTGGATGTTTGGTATAGAGTTTTTGTTTTTGAGCATTTGCGCATTGATTAGTTTACGATTAGGCAATATTGATAAGAAAAGTGTATGAAGAAACCTAACAAGCACATCAAGATCGTTCGCTATCGCTCACTGGGACGCTTCGCAGCTATGCTGCTCAGCGCCCCTTATGTAAAACGTGTGTGCCGGGCATGGCACTTAACTAGCGAGGTGGAAGTCCTCGTACCAGGTATTCGCAGAGCCGAAGGTTAGCGAAA
>JAAETN010000629.1 GCA_024228355.1 Maribacter sp.
AAGCGTAAAAAATGTCCCTGAATAAACGTAGTACATTTTGCATGATTAGTGCCAAGATTACATAAGGGACGCTCCCTAAGTCCACACAATCCCCGCAGGGGTAGATTGTGCATGTTATGCTGGCAAAATTGTTCTTGTATCCTGGTAAAAAAATTTAAATTTGGTTAATTTTATGGGTGTTTCCATTGCACAAACTTTCCCTTCGGAAATTACAGGGGATTTATGTAATTTTGTTACTGCATCATAATCAATATTTTCAAAGCGAAAAAGTTTTTATTTACGGAATGAATACTTCAGTTAAATGTCATTTTAAAAATAAAACATTCTATGCGGCTTACCACTTTTTCGCTTTGAAAGTACATACACAAGATTAGTTCCTCATAGCGCCATGGTTAGCAACAAAGGAATTCTCTTACAACTAACCAATGAGGTAAGAATTAACACGCTTGGCATTGCTTTGAATAATGCAGTCCAGTATGCCACTTTCAGAATGGAAAAAAACAGAAATGCATACTGTACCTACCGTATTCTCTGCAATAGTAGCAGAGGGCCATTATTGTTTCAACTACCTCGATTGGGAGGCATTACATAAATCGGGAGGGGGGGAGGGAGGAGGGCATTATTTCTGAGCTTGCCACTGTATTTCCAATCTGTACGACGAGATGATGATATACAGAATTTTGCCAATATTTCATATGTAATTCATAATAATTCAAATTATTTCTGTGTTTTTTAGTAATTTATGCTCCTCATTACTTAAATCTACCGTATATTTGGCCCCGGGGGACCAGTATTTCCGGGGGAGCACAATAGATTCAACTACCCCATTTGAATCGGCAACAAAGTTCCGGGGATGGGGTTGGCATGATGTTTGGAGGCCACTATTTCCGAAAAAACGGTATTTGCGAAAACATGAAAAACATAATCAAACGTTCTCATTGCATCTCCATCGCACATCTGATGCATTCAAAAACAGAAGCAAGCATAAACCATTAAGACGAAAAATTCATGATTCGAAATTAAAAATACAAATTTCATAACTGTCATGAAATGAATATGAATGAATAACACTTCTGATCATTCATACAACCGAGGTCACATTGAAGACGTCTTCTTCTTGTCCTAGCTTTCCCTTCGATTTTGAGCATCTCCCTCGAACTTTGAGCGGAAACGGCTGAAGTTTCGACTGAAGCAATTCCACATCCATAAGTTGAGTGAACTGGATTGTACCGGTTCCGAATATCATCTGCACCGATTCGTTGAAGATCCGGAAGTTGTTCAGGCTTTTCTGACCTAAGATTTTTCCTCTGACCTTCAGCACAATGGCCTGCTTGATTTCTAAATAAATACCGTATGCAACATTTCAAAACGGTATGGCACATTGTCATACAGTAGTGTACGCCACTTATCAGACCCTAGACAAATTAATGATCAATTTGCAAAGCGCGTGCCTGTACATGTGTTGCAAGAGTAAAGAAGGCTAAAAAATTTATTAGGGACAGGAAGATACGAAGCAGCAAAATTGTGGGTTTTGCGACCATAATATTGTTCTTTTTAAAATGGATTTATAGTGTCACATTATTCGCACCTGCTTCTTTAAATGGTTAAACTTACCATGAAATCAGAGTCGGCTCTTGCATTGATTATCTTGAAACCTCCATAGAAATTTTTGCAGTACAAACTGGTGATCATGATGTACTGTCCCTCATTGAAAGGCAAGTGTGCTTTCTCCCTGAAATCATTGTCATACATGATTTGTTGAAAAATTATTTAGTATTTATTGCCTAATAGCAGTTCATTTTTCGAGCGCTGACATTTGTTATCACACTGTACATTTTGGCTTGGAATTACAGTATTCGTTTTTCTACAGAACTGTTTAACCTCAGCTCACCTTCAAAATGCCAACTTCGCATTACACTGCCGCTCTATCGTTCTCGTCTTTCAACAGAATGTTGCGAATAGAAACTTCGGTCTGTGCATCGCCCACAGTCTTCATCCCGACTGAAAATACCTAAAGCAAACAAACAACATGCACACAGACTGAAACATCTAAAAAACACAATTTCCTATGAAATTTCGAAAAACTTTATAGAATTCTGCACCTATAGCTTACCGATATAACGTTGAATATGCTGTCAAAGCTGTCAACAGCTTAGTTATTTTGTGCGCATAGATCAAAATATCCACTTATGGTAACTCAAAAACTGTGCAGAATTTTGGAAAAAACTTAAACAATTCTGTTCCTGTAGCTTACCAATACAACGCTGAATATGCTGTCAAATCTAGCAGCAGCTTAGTTATTGTGTGCGCACAGATCAAAATGTCCACTTATGGTAACTCAAAAACTGTGCAGAAATTCGGAAAAACTTTACACAATTCTGTACCTATAGCTTACCGATATAACGTTGAATATGCTGTCAAATCTGTCAGCA
>JAAETN010000630.1 GCA_024228355.1 Maribacter sp.
ATGTATTGAAGTTTTTCTGTGAATTCCAAAGCGACTCCCAGACTGTTAGTTTGATTCGAATGTTGAATTAAGCTATTTCTTACAACGGAACCTCTTCCACCAAGTCTATACTTTCTTTTTGGATCTTCTGGTATATATGTATCTAAATTTATTATGATCGGGAGGGATTTTCCTATGGAGAACTCCCCAATATCATTTGTGGTTGCTTCTAGATAAACTCCTCGCGCACTAATGTTTACCGTTTTGCCATCATAATCAAGCACCGAAACATTGAAAGAACGATTTAATCTTGCATCCCTCCTTCTTGAAACACCTCTTCTTGGAGTACTCCCTCTGCTATCATTCCTTCGTTCATTACGCCTTCGATCAGAATAGATTTCCATGATTAGCACATTATACATCTCACCTTCTCATTTTGCCATGATTATTCAGGACTCGCTATTATCAACTACTCAATACCAAAGTGTCAATACTTTCTGGGAAAAAAGCGAGCTAGTGTTTAATTGGCTAAGTTTTCTATATTATTCCTAAGCTGGGAGCCCTTCACCTCTCTCTTTCTCCATTTGAAGGGTTTTGAGTTAGGGTTATAAAGTTCAATAAAATCTTCTATGCGTTGCCTAAGCTCTTGTGGACTATTGAAAGAAGCTCCGCGAAGGGCTTTCCTAGAAAATATACCAAACCAGATTTCCACCTGATTCAACCAACTGGCAGACGTTGGGGTAAAATGAAAATGCACATTCTTATTTCTGCCTAACCAGTCTTCATTCTTTTTGTGGGTGCAGTAATTATCTAAAATCACATGAATATCCTGATCCGAAGAATACTCGACAACAATTTCATCCATAAATTCTTGGAAGTCTACTCTTTTTTTTGCCTCGGTAACTTTCCCGATAATTTTTCCTGTGGGAACTTCCAGTGCGGCAAAAAGGTTTAAGGTTCCATGCCGCTTATATGTGCTTTTGTAGGCTTTTAAAATTTTACCGTTATCAGTTTTGATATACCCTGTCTTTCGTTCGAGAGCCTGAATGCTTGGCTTTTCATCAACACACACAACAATCGCATTTAAAGGAGGGTCTAAATACAAACCAACAATATCGGCGGCTTTGCTGGCAAAATCCTTGTCAGTGCTAATGCACCATGATCGTTGGCGCTGAAGACTGATCCCTTCTTTCCGGAGAACTTTCCAAATGGCGTCCACAGGTGCTCCCAAATCCTTGGCCAAAGCAGGGCCATCCCAACTAGCCAACCCCTTGGGAGGGGGCTTGCTTAATAACTTTAAAATATCATTGCGCAATGTTTTGCCGTAAATTGGGGGACGGCCTGAACGGGCCTTGTCCTGAAGGCCTTCTAAGCCTTTCTTTGAATATCTTTGCCGCCAATATATAATCTTATTTGGATAAGTGTTCAATTCCTGTGCAATTTGCATAACTGGCTTTCCAGCCTCACTGCCTAAAATCATACTTGCACGATCTACTGTTTGCTTAGGCAGTGTGCGGCTATTTGCCCATCTGCGCAAAACTTCTTTGTCGCTTGGATTTATTTTTATTTGTGGTGTTTTTCTTGGCATAATGCCAAGATTATATATAATATAGATTAATTTGTCAATTAGACACTAGTTCTACCGTCCTTGGTGAAATCTTAACCGAAGTTAGACAAGTAAAAATTGTAACTCTCATTAAATCAATCTGTTACGACTTTGACTCTTCATTTTTCGGCACTACATCTTTGGATTTTTGAAGACCCAACTGGACATGGTATTTTCGGTAAATTTTACCAAACCCCATGCCACTGTCAATAATAAAATAATATC
>JAAETN010000631.1 GCA_024228355.1 Maribacter sp.
CCTCAACGGATTGGATGACCACTTCAAGGCGTTATTTGGTTTCAGTATAGAGGATTTCTCAACTTCTAAATTTAAGGGGCACTTGCCAAAAAAAGGACTAATTATTCATGATGAAGAGGATACCATAGCACCTTTTAGCGCCTCTGAAAGCGTACATGAAACATGGAAAAATAGCTCCTTCTTCAGAACCAAAGGCCTGGGACATTCCATGCACCAAGATCATGTGAACCTTCAAATCATGGACTTCATAAGATCATAGAAAAAGCCTACTTTTAATCAAATTATTTCGCATGCAAAACGTATCGCCTTTCCATATCGCAATACCCGTTCATAATTTGGCAGAATGTCGAAAATTCTATAGAGAAATACTCAATTGTGAGGAAGGTCGAAGTAGTGAACACTGGGTAGATTTTAATCTGTTTGGACATCAGCTGGTCATTCATTACAAACCAAAAACAACTGAAGTATTACACACCAACCCAGTAGATGGAAAGAACGTTCCAGTTCCCCATTACGGTGTGGTCCTTCCTTGGGACATCTTTCATACTTTTTCAGAAGAACTAAAATCAAAAGGTGTGGGATTTATAATTGAACCCTATATAAGATTTGAAGGACTTGTCGGCGAACAAGCAACCATGTTCTTTTTAGATCCTGCTGGCAACGCCCTGGAATTCAAAGCTTTTAAGGATATGGGGCAATTGTTTGCCAAATAGCAATACATTTAGTTATTCTTCAGGTCCATTTCCTTAAGTTTTTTTTCCATTTTTTCCTGAATTCCTCTCATACGCTTTTCATAGGCAGGGTTTGCCGCACAAGAGGTTGTTAGTTTGGCACTCCAATTAGAAGCCCAATCCATAGCCTGCATGGTCTTTTGAGTGTACTCGGAAGAATTTACCAAGTCTATCGGGTTTCCTTTATATTTTTCCAATATCGCCAAATATTCCTCCATCCATTCCTCATATTTATCTATAAAATCATCACAGTCCTTTACTTCTTTGAATTCTGTAGTTTTCGCTTCTTCTGAATTTACTTCAGATTTAATTTCCACAGTAATATCGTCTCTATCTTTTACATCTGTTTTGGTTTTCTTTTTGCAAGCTATTGATACGAACAACAAGGTACTAAAGAGTATTCTGATACATAATTTCATAATTGTGTTATTAAATGATTTTCTTACCAGCCTTTTATATTGGTTAGCTTTCTGAAGATTTTGTGAAACCGATTTTTGAACTAAACGCATTATCTCGCATTTAATGTTCGGGTTTTTCTAGCTCCCTCATACTATCCAGGATTGCCTTGATTTTATTCTCCAAAGCGGCAAGTTTCTTATTCAACCCCCCAGAACTTATTGTTTTTCCTTTTTTTAATGGCATGGTTGTACTTGGGCTATTGAACCAGCCAGGGAATTCTTTCCTTAGGGAATCCAATTCACCTCGGTTCTGATTAAGACAGCCTTGAGCCCTATCAATTAGGTCTTTGGCATCCTGGTAATTGGCCAAACTATAGTCATCTGGATTGGCTTCCATCGTTTTGATCCTTTGCTGCGTATCGGCAATTACATCTTTGCACTTATCGATTGCCTCTAATAAGGTCTCAACCCTTTCCTGGCTTGGGAAATTATAGGTTTGGGCCTGAGCCTGTAAAGCGAAGAACAAGGAAAGTATGAATCCCAATTGAATTTTTAATAGATTTTTCATTTGTAATTGATTTTAAGAGTCGTTCAAATAATTTCATTTGTAATAAGAAAACCTGCCAGACCTTTACTGGCAGGTCTTTTAAATACACATATACTGGAATAAGTCATTCCTAATTATGCAGCACAAACTCAACCCTCCGGTTTTGCGCCCAAGCTTCTTCAGTCTCCCCCATACTAACAGGTTTTTCCTCACCATAGCCTTTACTGGATAGCCTATATCGTTTTATTCCTCTTTCGATAAAGTAACTCTTAACGGCCTCAGCCCTATTTTCAGATAACGTCAAGTTGTCCTCATTAGTCCCATTGGCATCTGTATGCCCTTCAATGGACACTTCGATATTCCCATTTTCCTGGAGCATGGCCAGTATCTTATCCAAAGTGGGATATGAAGATTTTTTGATTTCATATTTATTTACACCAAAGTGAATATCATGGATCACTATACGCCCAGTAGACATTAAACGGTCATAAAGTGGTAAGCCTACCTTACCTATAGCAAAGTGATTGATCATGGATCTAGTATTGCCCACTCTGGAAGAACCCGGTGATGAGGCATATATTTCAAGATGGGTAAACTCATATTTTCCAATGTCGGGATTATTGACCAATTGGTGTCCATCGAAAGAGGCTTTTAAGTTTCCTTTATTGAATGAAACCTGGATAGTGTGCCATCCTCTGGGTGGCTGTCCAGGCATACGTGCAAGGTTATCAGAACCAGGACCAATCAGAGAATTGGCTATACGCAAATCATAATTGCCATAAGTCATGTTCGAATTCTTAAAATTCAGATTATAAAATTGATTGCCTCCTTCCAGATTAAAATGGACCTGTATTTCAATTTTGAAGGAATGCCCCAAATAGCTGTCGCCCTTAATAGTAGGTTTTAAGGTTGCATAGTTGGATATCCATTCAATAACATCATCTCTATTCCCTGCTTCTTCGAAGTGATTGTTTTGGATCTCTCCTTTTACATGTATCCATTTTGATGGATATTCTGTAGCTCTTTCATTTCTAAAGTTGTCATAAAAAATGGTGTTATTTCTATCGATAAAGGAGGTATTGATAGTGGTAGTTTCCTCTATACCAGTAGAAGTTTCATCGCCTTCATCCCGTTTTTCATCTGTTCCAACGACTACATCTTCAACGCTTTTCTCTACTTTGTTAATGGTCTTGTTGACTTTTTTCTTTATTTTTTTTCCGATTTTTTGGCCTTCGACGTTCGCAAATACGAGAAGCAAACAGAGTAAGGGCAAAAGCTTCAATGATCTAATAGTGCTCATTTTTATAGATATTTTGGATTAATACTTTTCAAATATCTGATTAAGAACTATTTGGGTCAATCGCCCATACGGGGTATTTATGGTACGAAAATTTGGGTGCTAAATCAACTTTTGCTTGATAGCTTTGTAAATTGCCTCTGCCCGATTTTTAACGTGAAGTTTTGAATAAATATTTTTGATATGGGTCTTTACAGTATGAGGGCTTAGAAACAGTTCTTCCGCCACATCCTTATAGTTCATTCCCCTGCTAAGCATTTTAAGAATTTCAGTCTCCCTTTCAGACAAAGGATTATTGATGATCCTGAAAGAGCTTATGATCCGGCGTGCAATCTGGCTACTCATAGGAGCTCCACCTTCATATACCTCTTTTATGTGTGTCAATAAATCCGCCGGACTAGTATCCTTTAATAAATAGCCTGAAGCGCCTACGCAAAGGGATTCAAAGATTGAATCATCATCGGATTTAACAGTCAGCATAATAAAATCTACTTCAGGACATTCTTGCTTCAACTGTCGGGTTACTTCTATGCCTGATTTCCCTGGCAAATCAATATCCATTAGTACTACGTCCACAGGTAAATTGGCTACAGAAGCCAAGGCCGACTCACCATCTGGAAAGGCATATTTACAAGAAAAACCACGAGAACCATCTATGATAAGTGTCAGTGTTTGACGAATCTCATTATCATCTTCAACTATGGCGATATGTATAGTTTCGGACATCATACTGTTTCCCGAAGTTAAGCATCTTGTAGCTAAAATCTATCACTCATATGGGGTATTCTGTGCAAACTTATCGTTGTGCCTTTTAGTGACGTTTCAATATTCAATAACGCATTTATTTTTTTTGCTCTTTCCATCATATTCCTCAATCCCCTGCCTTTGGATTTTGAACCAACGTTAAACCCATTTCCATCGTCAATTAGTTCTATGCTGGTAAATTTCCCATTTGAATCGAGTTTTAGTTCTGCCTTCTTACTTTTGGAATGTTTTAAACAGTTGGTCATCGCTTCCTTAAAGATCATTACCACCTGTTTTTTAGTCTGGGCATTTAAAAAATTTTCGATGTATTTCGCTTCAAATCTACTCGTTCTAAAATCTATTTCGCTTCTTTCAAACAAATCCTCCCCAAAGTCCTTTAGGCGCAGAAAAGTGTCGTCAAGACTATCCTTTTGTGGATCTATAACCCATAGTAAATCTCGAAAGCTTCCTGAAAGACCTTTGACATTATCCCGAATCTTTGCAAACCAAGGTAATGGATCATCATTTTCGTTTAAACTTCTTTCTGCCAAAGTTAAGAATAGGGATATCTTGGTTACTTTAGAACCTAGTTCATCGTGAAAATCGGCGGCATTTTCTTGTCTAAGTTGCTCTCTTTCATTCAGTAATGCTTTTTCTAGACGGGTTTCTTGCTCGAGTTGCCTAACTTTTTTACCAATTCTTAATAAATATAAAAAACGCAAAAGTGCAGCACCTAATAGTACGTAAAGCAAAATGGCCCAGGTAGATTTCCAGAATGGGGGATTTACGGTAAATTTAAGGCTGATCGGGCTTTTTGACCATACCCCTTTATTATTGCCGCCATCCAAAATAAGTTCATACCCCCCCGAAGCTAAGTTGTAATACGACAATTCTGACGAATTCCCCGTTTCTATCCAATTCTCATTGGCCGGTAACAATTTATGCCGATACATATTGTTTTCCGGATTTAAAAAATCTAGAGCGGCATAACTGATTTTAACCGAATTCTCAAAATGGGAGAGTATGAGTTCGTCATCTTTTATTCGCCTCATTATAGATTTAAATCCCGGTTTTTTCTTCTGTGTACTCTCCATATATGTGATGGCCATATTAAAATTCCGATTTGTAACGGTTGCTACAGTACCATTGAAAACACTTATCCCTTCCCTACTACCAATAAACACATTATCATCAACATCTATTAAAATAGAGTTTCTGTATGGAATGTTGTCTACCAAACCATTTCGTGAGGTAAAATGTTCGATTTCTGTAAATTCCTGACTTTTTGCATCATATTTGGCTTTTATAACACCATTGGTTGTTCCAATCCAAAAGAATCCCTTTGAATCTTCATTTATACCAAGAACATATTCGGAAGGTAAACCCTGATCATTGCCCAGTTGTATAAATCGGTCCTTCTGTGGCTCAAATAAATTCAAACCTCTCTGTGTGGCAATCCATAACCTATTTTGACTATCCCTGAATAGTTTTTTAATAGAATTGTTGCTAAGGTTTTCAAAGTTGTTGTAGGAGCTGGTATAATTCTGAAATGTACCTGGTGAATCCTCATCAATCAATTTGCTTACACCGCTAAAGGTTCCAATCCAAATATTACCACGTGCATCGCTCTCAATATCATTAGCCTGCGAATTCACTAATCCGTTTGTGCGCTCTTTATCGGATGTGTAAACGGTGAACTTGGGATTTTCGAGATTACCTTCTTCCAAAGTCATTTTTACCAATCCGGCATAATTGCCTACCCAAAAGTTATATGGGTCTATTTCATGAATATCAAAGGACCAATTGCGGGGTAAACCATTGGCTTTGGTATACCTATAAAACTTTCCTGGATTATGATCTTTACCCAATTGTGTAACGAACAATCCTTCATGCGCACCTATCCATAGACGGTACTGGCTATCTAAATAAAGATTTCTGGATAGTTGCATGTTTTTATCCTCAAAATGGAGATATTCTTCTGGACATTTACCTTCTAACACATCCGATTTACTAAACCGATACAATTTGGTGGGAGTTGTTATCCATAAATGTCCGCCCTTATCTTCAATCATCGCATATATGCCATAAAAGTCTTCAAGGCAATTTTCAATATAACGGGGCGGAAACGTTGATATTTCCCCTTCATCCCTACTTAATTTATATAAACCGTTCGTATTTGCAAGCCAGATATTTGATTGTGAGTCTTCATAAACGGATTTTGTATTACCTGATATCTCCAAAAGTCCGTTTTTTACAAGCACCTCCTGCTCTTCTAATCGGCCATTTACTATTTTGAATTTTTTAAAATAATTTTTGAAAGTACCAATCCATATATTCTTTTCATTGTCAATAGTAGCACACTCAATAAAATAATTGGCCGCTTTATCCCCACGGACATCCAAAAAAGAAGTTACTCGCAAGGTTGAATCATTTTTTATGGTTCCCTTTAGCAAACCAACACTTGAAGGTACTAGTACTAGCGAGTCACTATACCTCTGATATCCAAAAAAATTAATTTCTTCCTTGTTTAAATCGTCTCCAAGATCAAGATTTATTTTTTTGAATAAGAGCCCAGTATTTTCCTCCAACACATATGGGCCATCATTTCCGGCGACCCAAATTTTGCCTTCATTACCTTGATTTACTCCCCAAACTACTTCCTCAGCAATGTACAGTTCACTTTTTTCAGATAATAGGTGTATTACCTCATTTGATTTTTCAACTAAAAAAAGTCCGCCATAAGTGCCAACCCAAAGATTTTGGGCGGCGTCCTCAAAAAGATTAAGAACATGTTCCTGTGAATCTATCGGATTTTCAACCAGGCTCACATAACTAATACTGTCATTCTCTAAGACATGCAGCCCTCTAGGTGTTCCTATCCAAATTTTATCGTCGGAAGTTTGTAAAACCGCATTGATTTTATTATCCCTAAGACCAGTGATATCTTTTAGGGAGGCAAGGTATGGTTGGAAATTTTTGCCATCAAATTTATATAGTCCATTATTTCCGGCAACCCAAATAAATCCTTGGTTATCCTGTATTACATCCCTGACAATTCTTGAGGGCAGCCCGTTGTCATCGGCATAACGGGTCATAACATATTTCTGTGCAAAAAGAGGAACTGCTGTAAGTAACCAACAAAAGAATGCCAAAATAGATATAACTGTTTTCATCTTCCTCAAAAAACACGCGCCGCGAGCTTAGTATCTCTAATATACTAATTTATAAGGGAGTAGCTTTATTTGAAAATAGATAGTTTCTTATTGGGACCAGGAAGTCGATTTCTATTCGTGCGATGTTTTTAATTTTCTTTGAATGATGCCCCTTAATAGTCCTTCGCTCTTGTTAGTTACTTTTGTTTTTCCATTTCTCCCTTAACCAAATAAATACGCCATACAAAAGACCAAAGACTATCCCTTCCAAAACTTCCCGAAGGATAATATCGTTGGAATATTCTTTTTCCAATATCAAGGAAATGATAACGTATAAGAGTATAGCG
>JAAETN010000632.1 GCA_024228355.1 Maribacter sp.
ATCTCTTTTGTAGGAGGTATTGGTATGATCGGATTGCGGATAATATTTATCATCAGTAGGTCTAATGACTACCCAGATATCTTTTTTATGGGATTCTGGATAAACCCCCATCGTTAAAATTCTGCAATCCACGGAATCTTTATCTATTGGAGAAACAACTTTTACCGAATTTATTGGTCCGCTAATCTTTAACTTATTTCCTATGGAAATTTGTTCCATTTGACTACTGACATATCCCACATTTGAAATATAACTGCCGAAAATGACCATTAGTACTCCCAAGATTCCTAATGGTATTCCCACTTTTGGGTTAATGAACTTTGTGTCTGAATCTTTTTTACCCAAGCTGCTGAGGATTGCTATGCAAATGAGAATAATCCCCACTAATATGATTAATAATTTTGCTGACATTTTTTTCTTTTTTTAATTTGACTTATTTACAATTCACCTCTTCTTTCCTCTAACTCGGCTTTTATTTCTCTGGCTCTTTCTTCGGACAGGTCGTAATTCCACATTACCAGAATCGCTAAGGCTGCTGTAACAACCGGAATTATGATATCTGCGATTCGCAACTGTGTCAAAGTTTCCATTGACTGAGTGGCAGCATTACCATCAAATCCTACATATTTAAGTACAGCACCACCGACAATCAACGCCAAAGCTTGACCTAATTTTACCGTCCACCAATATATGGCACCAAACGTTCCTTCTTTACGTGGCATACCATTTTCCAATTCGTCCAGGTCGCAGATGTCAGCTGTCATACTCATCATTAAGGTAAACAAACATCCCAATCCAAAGGCCATCAAAGGAAGAGGCAGAAACATGAGGTAAGGATTTTCTGGATTGAAACCCCACCATTTCAAGCCGTAACCAACAATAGAGATTATAGTAGAAATAATGAACGAGTTCTTTTTTCCCCATTTTTCAGCCATTTTGGACACTATTGGAATCACAAAAAAGGCTGTGATGACTGCAAGAATAGTGGAGAACCAGGCAGGCCAACTTCCTGCAACAGCATAATCACCACTAAACAAATAAAACAAAATAATGAAAAAACTAAAGGACGCCACAATTTGAAATCCATTGAATACAAGGAAAGTAGCACCACACAATTTTAGGAATGGCTTATGCCTGAATACCTCAATAATGCCTTTGAATAAATTTGTGAAAATACTCCATAGATTTTTTAGTGATATTTCCTGACGGTTCTTTATTTTACTCGAATCGATACCTTTACAGAAAATGGCTGGTAAAACACCAAATACAATAGCAATCAAGCCTACTATTATGGAGAGTTTTCTCACTCCTTCGGCCTGAGTTGCAAATAAATCCTCATCGGCAATTAATACCCAAAACCATGGCACAACCATCCATGCCACCTGGCCAACTATATTTGCCAATCCCATGAGTCTGGTCCGTTCGTTATAATCTGATGTCATCTCATAACCAAGTCCAATAAGTGGTGTAGAAAAGGTAGTATTAGCAAGAATGAACACCGCCGAAATAATCAGGAAATACCAAAAATTATAATCCTGCGAATTGGTCTCATCCATTTGCCATAGCAAAATAAACATTAGACCTGTGAGGATGGCACCAATAAAAATATAGGGTCTTCGCCTTCCCCAGCGTGTATTTGTATTATCTGAAATATAACCCATGATGGGATCTGATATGGCATCTACCAATCGGGGTAAACCACCTAGCAAGCCTGCCATGAAGGGATCCATTCCGAAGGCTGTAAGGAGGAAAAACATGAATATAGCCAAGGCCCCGGGCATTAGATTGTTTACCAGATGACCTGACCCGAAAGCCATTTTTTGGATAAAAGGCACTCTGTCCTTTGCTGGTGTTTTTACGTTTGGCATAATGTGTTTTTTAGTTAGCGATTACTATAGATTGTATAGCTTTTGCGCTAATGGTTAATGTATTTGTTTTATTGTTAAGTGAAAGATCAAAGGTTTTGTCGTTTTCGCTATCATTAAAAATAACAACAGCAATGGAACCATCTGGGTTTTTTGCAGCTGTTACCATTAAATCTTCATCTGTTTTCTCCAAGCCAATAACTTCTGCATTAGGTCTGATGAATTTACTAAAGTGGGCCATAGTATAGTACAGAGGAGTAAAATATACTTCGTCTTTTTCTGGGTCCACAATTACAGGCGCAATACACCAATTCTTAAACCAGTTAGGACCTCCTTTGGTATCAAGTACCATATTCCAATCTACCCAACCGTCGACCCAATTGTTCAAGCACCCAATAATATCCCGTGCATAACGATTTACAGGTGCATACTTTGGATGTAAATGCTTGTCCTTTTCCGGTGCCCAATCAAACCCCCAATCGGTCGCTTCCTTTTTAAAATACCATGCATCATCTTGCCATACTGGTACCTGCGCATCTATACATGCTTCAGATTGAATTAAAAGTTTGTCCGGTGCTTTGTTATGTGCATTTTGCAATTCTTCAGGGAATACATCAAATGTACTTGCATACCAATGTATGGCCGTACCATCAAAATATTTTGAAGTTTCTTCATTTTTAAATTGGGAATCTACCCACTCTTTTAAGTGTTCCCTGTTTTGATCATAACCCAAAATTTTAAGATCACCCTTACCATCAGCTTCTAATTTTGGACCCAAATGATTCACTACAAAATTTGTCATTTCGTCTGGTGTGTAATGCATACTTTCCCAATTATTGCCATTTCCAAGTGGTTCATTTTCTACCGTGAAACCCCAAATATCAATTCCTTCTTCTTTATAGGCATCTACATATTTTGAAAAGAACAATGCCCAAGTATCGTAATATTCAGGCAATAATTTACCTCCTACCCAATTGTTATTATCTTTCATCCATGGCGCTGCTGTCCATGGCGAACCAAAGATTTTGAATCCATCTTTTGAAGCTGCCATGGCAGCTTTTATAAATGGGATTAAATCGTCTTTATCTTCTTCAATAGTGAAATGCACAAGATCTTTATCACCTTCAACAGGCGTATAGGAATAATTGCTTACAGAAAAATCACAAGAATTCATATGGGTTCTTGTAAGCGAATATTGGGCACCTTCTGGACTAAAATAAGCGTCGATAATCTTTTGGCGATTCTCTTCACTTAATTTGTTCAATAAATAAGCGGAAGACTCTGTAAATGCACCGCCAAATCCGGTTATGGTCTGGTATTTTTCTTCTGGCAATAAATTGATTTGAGATGGATTTTCACTATTAACAAACTCTTTTAATGCTGTTAATTTATTGCCACTTGCTGAGGTTTCGTAGACCTCTGCATTCAATTTCTCATCATTTTTGTTATTGCAACCCATTATAAAAAGAACTAAAAATAGTATTGTGTAATACTTCGTTGTTTTCATAGTTCATATTTTAGTTTTTATGTTCAATTTCTTCTGCTGTTGGAGGCACTTCAACATCTTTCATCATGGCTTCTTTATCCCCATTATAGGTTTTCGTTATTGTATTTCCATTTCTTGTCAATCCTTTGAAAGCCCTCTGATCTACAGCATCCCACAACGCAAATTTTGCCAGCCCATCTACTGAAATCAACCCGAAATGATTTTCAGACCCTTTCTTGTTATGTGCATCTTTCCACGGTTCATTAAAAGCTTCAAAATAGAAACAAGATATACCAGCTTCATTTGTCCAGGCTCTCATTTGTTTATAGTATGATGCTTCTTTATATTCATCTGTAGCCTTAGATCCTTTAGGGCCATAATGTCCGTTACTTACGGTCGCCCAACCTGTTTCACCA
>JAAETN010000633.1 GCA_024228355.1 Maribacter sp.
AAGTTCTCAATAAATTGAGAACTTGCTTTTTTTAATGTGGAGATTCATGAATGCGGAAAAGAACGCGTTCCCGAGAGATTGTGTTGCAGGTTCTTTACCAATTAGAGGTACGTGGGAATGAGGTCGTAGATGAGATAGATTCATTTTGCGTTGAACATGGCAAGGAAGCTGAAATAAGTGAATTTGCCATGATGTTGGCAAAAGGGTGCATTCATCAAATAAAAGAGATAGACCAAAAGATAACTGGTATTTCTGAAAATTGGGGATTGCAGAGGATGCCGGTTGTTGATCGAAATATTTTAAGGTTGGCATGCTATGAACTCTTTCATATGGATGATGTCCCTCCGAAGGTTTCTATTAACGAAGCGATTGATTTGGCAAAAAAATACAGTACTGAAAAATCAGGTCTATTTGTAAATGGTGTATTAGATAAGATATATTCGCTATATATAAAAAATAATGAAAAAAACCAACCGAATTCATCAAATTCGAAAGTGGTGAGCGCTTTAGAAAGTGAGCGTTCAGGAGCTGATTTACATATCCATACAGTTTTCTCCGATGGAACTATGTCTCCGGAACAAGTAGTTAAGGAGGCATCAAAACTTAACCTCCATACAATCGCT
>JAAETN010000634.1 GCA_024228355.1 Maribacter sp.
AGTGTAGCCTAAGCTACACTGAGGATTCAGCACGTGAAGATCGGACAGAGATAGTCTGGAAATGAGATGCGAGAATGTAAAGTTATTTTTTTCTCGGACCATAAATCCAAACAAGACGTGCACGATTTTCAATCTACATTGGATATTGTAGATGGAGCGGCAAGAGTTTATGGTCCATTTTTTAATGGTGTTCTTACCGGTAAGTATTGGGTTTGTAAATTCCTAAAGGACTACTTTCCAATTGATTGGTAACTTTTTTTTATCATGAGCGATTTTTGATCAAAAAATAATGTATGGGCTGTTTCCCAAACAGCCTTTGTTATGTGGCTCGTTTAGGAAACGATCCCTACAATTTATGATTCACCTGATGGATTGGATTAATTTTTACTTGAAAATTGCTTTGAAGTTATATAAATCATAGTCGCAGTCTATTTAACGTTTATGCAAATTTAATAAGTTACATTAGGTAACCTGGTCTGTATTGGTAAAGCTATGAAGAAAATATGGAATTGGCTTTTAATTGAAAACAACAGGAAAGTTCTTTCCTTCTTGGGAACAGGTATTGTTGTAATTGTTTCAGCGTGCTGGACGTATTTTACGTATTTTGATCGAACTGA
>JAAETN010000635.1 GCA_024228355.1 Maribacter sp.
ACTGTTATACCGTTTGATACGTTTTTTTCTAGTTGTTTATTCGTTCCTACTTCTAATATTCTTCCATCAACAACGTACATAGCTTCAGCTAAAGGTTGATGTTGGTTTAATGTTATTATATTTCCATTTTTATACAATGTTGGAGAAGCTTTCTCAAAATCTTGTTTGAGATATAAATATGAAATAAACACAATACAGATAAAGAATAGACCTATTTTTAATGATTTAGTCATATTTGTGTTATAATTGTAGAGAACGTGTTCGTTTATGATTCCGTTGCAGCTTTGTCACAATGGGTTCATTATTTTTATAAAGGTAATGAAATGTACGAAAAACTTATTCAATTAACCGACTAAAGCAATGGATGATACACGTTGTTGGTGGTTCGTTATCAATTTCAATTATACAATTCGTAAATAAACACTCTGCTTTTAAGAAAGGTACTAGGGAATTCAATAGAATAGGATAAATGAATATATTATTCTATTATTGTATATGTTTAAAACATTAAATGTTAGATACTAATAGACGAAAATCATATGGAATCAGAAGCTAAAAGTCAAATTGTGAAATTTGGCACCTCAGATTTTTACCGCACTTTAAAAGAGCGAGTGAGAGAATATTTTAAACAAAATGGAATAACGCCTTACGCTAATTCTTTCATGATTTTCAAGATAATTTTTTTTCTTTCAGTTTTTATTGGTGCTTATTTTTTACTAATATTAGGAAATCCGGGTGTTCTAGAATCCTTTTTACTATGGATAACTCTGGGTCTGTTTACTGCTTTCGTTGGAGTAAACGTATGCCATGATGCAGTTCACGGGGCTATTTCCCGTAATTCAAAGGTCAACAATATATTAGGATACTTATTTAATGTAGTTGGTACTAATGCTTATGTATGGAAATTAAGACATAACCAGATACATCATACTTACACAAATATTCAAGATTTTGATGGAGACATTAATATAACTCCCTTGATTCGTATGTCTCCTCAACAGAAATTACGAAAAATACACAGATACCAACATTGGTATGCATGGTTTTTATATTGCCTGACGTCGATTCACTGGGTATTTGTTGGGGACTATAAGAAATTCTTTGGAAGAAAAATTGTTAGCCACAAATTAAAGAAGCCTCCAACGTATCAATATTTTGATTTTCTTTTCTTTAAAGCTTTCTATTACAGCGCTTTTCTGGCAGTACCTATTATTTTTCTTGATTTAGGCTGGTGGTACGTTTTATTGGGATTTATAGCAATGCATTTAGTTGAAGGTTTTTGTCTGGCAATAATGATTCAAATGGCTCACCTTCTAGAAGGACTCGATTTTCCTGTACCGAATGAGAAGGGAGAAATAGAAAATTCCTGGGCGATTCATCAGTTAAGTACCACTGCTGATTTTGCCAGGAAGAATCAGCTTGTTAGTTTTTTCTTTGGAGGACTAAACTTCCACATCGAACATCACCTTTTTCAAAGAGTATGTCATGTTCATCACCGGCAAATCTCACAAATTGTCGAGAGAACAGCCAAGGAATTTAAAATACCTTTTCATGAGCGTATTACGCTGAAAGATGCTTTTAAATCTCATCAGAAATTTCTCAAGAGAATGGGGCGAACAATATAATCGTTAGTGAAACAACTTAGGAGCAAAGGTTGAAAATTTAGAGAGGCTTTTTTGAACCAAGAGGGGTATTGAATTAGCTATACCAGTTTCTACAGAGGCAGTCCTGATTAATCTTTGGGACATTTTTTATTTCATTGTGATTTGGCATTAATCAACGTTTTATGTTTTTTGAAATAACTTAATTTTACGCAATGCTACATCTCATGATTTTTAAATCTGTTTCAGAATATTATTAATGCTTTGAGTGTTTCATTGCATTTAGAAAGGTAAAAATAGAATCGATTCCTTCTGCCAAAAAAGATCATTCGTTAACTTCGAAATATAAAAAGGTCACATATATTAGTTACTAAGTCCTTTGTTCAATTTTGTATTTGTCAAGAAGGCCAATAAATTGATAATCTAAATTCTGTCCGTTATAAGCTAGTCTTTTCTAATGATATCCATCAATTTTTTTTATTCATCTTACTAATACTTCCTTATATTGAAAACAATTGACTATTGGGTATAATTAAGGTATATTTAGTTCAACAATTGTTCAAACTTAGCAGTAAAGTGCCTTAAAAAAGCAGCTTCTTCGATAATCTTATAACCGTATACAGAAGATTTGGTTTTTAATATTTCCTCAAACGTTTCGATCACATATTCAATATGACTTTGTGTGTATACTCTTCTTGGGATAGCCAATCTTACCAATTCCATTGGGGCAGGAATAAGCTTACCCGTTTTATCATATTTGCCAAACATGACAGATCCAATTTCAACTGTTCTTATGCCGCCTTTTAGATATAGTTCACAAGCTAAGGCCTGACCTGGATATTGATGAACAGGGATTTGAGGATACAGTTTTTTTGCATCAACATATACGGCATGCCCGCCAATAGGCATAACTACCGGAACCCCCATTTCATGAAGTTTCTCACCTAAATAAGAGGTGCTTTTAATACGATATTCTAAATAATGTGGTTCAAAAACCTCTTTTAACCCAATGGCCAAAGCTTCCATGTCTCTACCTGACAAGCCGCCATAGGTGGCAAAGCCCTCTGTAATGATTAATAAGTTGGAACATGCATCTGCGATTTTTTTATCTCTTAGTGCGAGAAAACCACCCATATTGACCAAGGCATCTTTTTTAGAGCTCATTACGGCTCCATCAGCCAGGGAAAACATTTCTCGGGCTATTTGCTCATATGTTTTATGTTCGAATCCTGGTTCTCTATGTTTTATAAAATAGGCATTTTCAGCCACTCTACAACAATCCAATACTAATAATATATTGTGATGCTTGCAGAGCTCACTTACTTCTTTTGTGTTCTTAAGGCTCACTGGCTGTCCACCGCCACTGTTATTCGTAACAGTTATAATAACTGCCCCTATGTTTTCTGCCTCCCTAGTATTGATGACTTCTTTTAGTTTTTCAGTATCTATATTTCCTTTAAAAGGATAGTTGGATGAAAAATTGGATGATTCAGCAATGGGAATATCTATGGCTTCAGCTCCCGAAAATTCAATGTTTGCTCTGGTAGTGTCAAAATGAGTGTTACTAATAAATGTTTTACCCTTTCCTCCAAGGTATCCGTATATAATTCGCTCTGCTGCCCGCCCTTGATGGGTAGGAAGAATATACTCCATTCCGGTCAAATCCTCAACGACTTTTTTCATTGCAAACCAAGACCTTGAACCTGCATAGGATTCGTCTCCTTTCATGATCCCGGCCCATTGTTCGGCACTCATTGCTGATGTACCACTGTCGGTTAGGAAATCGATAATTACATGTTCAGAGTTTAAAAGAAAAGTATTGTAGTGTGCTTCTTTTAAATAAGCCTCTCTTTCTGCTTCCGTACTTAATGAAATTGGTTCTATTGACTTTATTTTGAAGGGCTCAATAATGGTCTTATGCTTCATGCGCTCTTTTTGTAGATTTACATATTCTTACAATTTTTGAAATCTTGCTTGAAAAAACCTCAAATACTTTGGTTCGTATATCATTTTCATTCCACGTGTTTCGTCCCTGTTTTTTAAAAACTTCTTCCACCGACTCTGCAATAACATCCATGTGTGCTTGATCAATGATTATATCAACAAAAGTTCCACCTGCCAGTTCTTGATGTAACCTTGTTGTAGTGAAATACATATTACCAGGAATGAAATCTCCCTTTTTTATCAATATTTGAGAGATAATATGCTCTGCTCCACGTCCTTGGTGTGTGGGTATCACATGTTTATAGCCATAGTATTTTTGTATGGCTTTTTCCATATTATAGAAGTTTTCACTTCCGGCATAAGCTTCATCTCCCATCATCATACCGGCCCATTGTCGATCACTCATTGCAGACGTCCCGCTGTCAGTTAATAAGTCTATATATACGTCTTTGGACTTAAGTAAAAAAGTGTTGTATCCAGCTTCCTTTATGAATTCTTCTCGCTGCTCTTTGGTAGTCATGAACACGGGCTCTACCATTTTTATTTTATAGGGTTCAGCCCAAGATCTTTTTCTCATATTTATTTTTTTGATGAGCCTACTCCCGTTTTTGGTCTTTTTTGGGCTTGTTCCGACCATTATGTTCTAATTGCATATATCGACCTGCTAAACGCAGTTCGGTGATTTCTTCGGAAATATAGCAAAATCCTTTGACTATCGTTTGGAAAGCTGACGCCAAGAACTGTGTTTTGTTTCAATCGAAAGTTTGCCAAGAAGGCCGCGTTAGCGGTCGTATCTTGTCGATTTTACGTTATTGGGAGTATAAATTGCCGAACTGCGTTTAGCAGGTCGTTAGCCTTCATTAAGACCAACCAATAACTAAGGGTAAAATTTTTTAGAAAAATTCGCCAAAGATTACTGACTGAAAATAAATTCAGTAAATATCTACTTTATGCTCTTGGAGAAAATGTATTGGTTGTTATCTGTATTCTAATTGCCTTGCAAATCAACAATTGGAATCAAATCAATAAGAACAAAACTGAGGAATCTAAATTGTTGTATCCGTTTCAGGAAGAATTTTCAAGAAATAATGAAATCATTATTTAAATTAATAGTCATTATGCTGATATCACAAAATCAAACAGAAATTTAATTAATCTGATAGGTAAGAGTTCTTCCCAGATAAATGCAGCAAATGTTGATAGTTTGTTAGCGGTTGCATTCAATATTGACAACTTTCTGCCGAGTAATTATGTGCTTGATGATATGGTTTCAACAGGAAAACTAGAATTAATTTCTTCAGAAAAACTGAGAGTATTACTCTATGAATGGAATCAAGAATTAGGTCAGATAGCCTGAGAAGGAAACGATTTAAAATCGGCGGTGGAATATTATAAGTTGTCACACAAAGAAGATCCTTCAAATATTATTAATTACTATCAATTTTGTGCTCTTGCGGACCTGTATAATAAAGACCCGAAAATTAGATTAAAGCTTTACGAAGATTTTATCAAAATGTTTGGAACTAAGCAACGATATTTCTCAGAGTTTGCAGCCAAACGCATATCGGAACTAAAAGAGGAAATTCATTTTGCCAAAGAATGACCTTAAGAAAATAATAACTTCCTCCATAGAAATGGGGTGCGCGCGAGAGTTTTTACGAATATGGATTTTGTGTTTCTTGTGAATTGTTTGACTCCGAGGAATAAAAAATAATCGATTATAAATACTGACAATTGAGCTACATAGAAAATAATCCTTTATTTAAACTTCGACTCTTAGTTCTGATTAAACTCCCTCATCAACTTTTAATAGGCTAGAACTTTTCCGTCTTTTCAAATTCTATTTATAAACTTCTTCCACACTCCTAGGTTCAATACTTAAAAAATGATATTCTATAAATTTCATGTACTGTTCCCAATCATACAATTCAAGTCCATGGACACCTGAGCGAACGTGGTATCCAATCATGCTTTTAATAATTGGGTGGTTAATCGCAGGTTGTTTCTCAGATGTAAATGCCACATCTTTTTTGTAAAGTTGATACGAAGGGGCTGCATTGTACGTTCCAATCCATTGTCCTTTCTGGTCGGCCCATAAATCGTGTTGCGCATTACTAACATAAAAGGGTCGTGGTGCCATTGTAGCTAATAATGAGTGCTGGTCGACAGGCAAAGCGTGTACATTTTTGGCGTATTTATTTGCATTTCTGCAAATCCAGGTTGGCAGGTTATCACACATGTTTTGTAAGGTTTCGCCATATTCGCGGCGCCAGATTGCATCGCCTCCGTGACCTGCTGTTGCCAGAAGTGCCATTCCAAAACGTGTGTCTGTTACTGCAGCCCAGAGAGCGACTTTCCCACCAATTGAGCAGCCTAGTGCTGCCACTTGGTTATCCTGTACATCTTTATCTGTTTCCAAATAATCCATTCCGGCGCGTAAAGCATACGCCCAGATTGCAATCATGCCCCACTCATTTTCTTTTGTGAATTCCTGTCCATTTTTAAAATAAAGATTTGAGATTCCGCCACTAACTTTTCCTTCTTTATTTCCATTGTCGATACCAAATGCCTGGTAATCGACAGTTGCAACACCAATTCCGCGGCTCATTAACTGATGTAAAGGAATTCCATTTTCGGTTTTACCGTAACTCTGAGGGTTGTTTAATTTTAGGCCTTTTCGTTTGATGTCACTGCCATTTGCCAGCAGAATTACCGGAACTTTGTCTTTGGAGTTGGTCGGAACAAAAAGTACAAGAGGCATGGTAACTTTTCCAATTTCATTTTCAAAAGTTATTAGCACATCTTTTCTAGTGCATAAGCCATTAAAAATGGTTTTGTCTTCAGAAATTAGTTTGAACGATTTTTTAATGGGGCTTGAAGGTGTGGGCACTCCACCAAACATATTTTGGGCGAAAAAGTCAACGATTTCAGGTCTCCTGAATTTTTTCCAGTCTTCAACCGTTTTTATACTTTTCCCTTCAAACGAGGAAAGCACATGGGGTAGGTCGTACTCCGGCACTTTGGATTCGTCATAGTTCGCTTCGAGATATTTTCCTTCGAAAGTTTGGGCAGCAACATTGAATGAAGCAAATGCGACAAAGGCAAGCATTAAAAGTTTATTCATCATGTATTTAATTTTCTTTTTGTTCTAAAATTCTCTGCTCGCAGCCATTCATATCGTTTATTTGAACTTTACAACTTACATTTCACGAATTTTCAAACAGTTACTATTCTTTACTATGCTTAGTTCCTAGTAAATTTCTCGATTATCTCTCTATGTTGGGGAAAACTTGAAATAAGCTCTATTCGTTGGCCTAATTCAAAATCATCGAAATCGAATCCTGGGGAAACGGTACACCCCATCAAGCTATAATCATTATCCTTTATTGTGGCACCGGAGAACCAATATTCTTTTGGTACCACAAATTGTGGTATTTGCCCTTGGTCCAGATCGCTTCCGATCAATATGTTCGAATATTCCCCTTGTGGAGAAATCAAATGTAAGCGTATGGGAGATCCTTGATAGAAATGCCAAATCTCGTCCTGTCTGATTTTGTGGAAAGCTGAAAATGCATTAGAGGTCAATAGAAAGTAGATACAGGTAGAACAGTTTCTATTCCCTGAATATTCCGGACCTAGGTTCGCTTTATCTATTTTCAATGAATCCCTGTAGGTCTCCCGGAAATAACCACCTTCGGGATGAGGCTTTAAATTCAATTTTGCGATTATTCTTTCTATTCGGTCCATTTCTGTTTTCTTAATTCTATTGCTCATTATCTTTCTGAATCATATATTGAATTGGCCTAGAGTATGCCCAAATAATTAAAGAATCCCTAAGCTTAAAAAAACACCCCCCTAAATCTTTGATCATTCGTCAAGTACAGCAATAATTCGCAAAGGCGCACCGCTTCCTCCTTGAATTTTCATAGGAAGTGCAATTATTTCAAATCCTTTATTGGGTAATTTATCTAGATTGGTTAGATTTTCAAAAGCAGGAATGTTTTGAGAGAGTAATATAACGTGACTTTTGAAATATTCAGATTGACCATAATCAATACTTGGCGTATCAATCCCAATTGCATTAATATTGCGATGCTCAACGAGCCATTCTGCCCCTTCGGCCGACAATCCAGGGAAATGTAGTTCTTGAACGGCATGCTCTCCACGTTCATCTGTTCCCAAGTATTTGATTTTATCAGGGTAGTATTTTGAAAACCCTGTTTGTAATAAAACAATACTTCCGTTGGGAATTTTAGTTTTCTCCCTTGTTTCCCATTCCATAAAATCATCAATATTTATTAGGTAGTCAGAATTATTCATTGCTTTTGAAGAAACATCAACTTTTATAGCCTTCCCGATTAGTTTTTCAAGTGGTATTTCATCAACGGATTGGCCTTCTTCCACAAAATGAATAGGTGCATCTATGTGAGTTCCACCATGTTCTGCCGTGCTAAAATTATTGGCAGAATAGTAAAATCCTTTATCAGTTCGTCCTTTAAAAACAGTATCTAGTTTGAATTCCTTTGCTGTGACCCAATAAATAGTCTTATCGGAATAAACATGTGATAAATCGACTAGTTTCCTTCCTAGGGCTCCTTCATGGAGTGCTGTACTAGAGTCTTGAGAAGTAGTTCGCCTGTCATCGCAGGCATATATTGAAAAGAGGAATAATAGAAGCAAAATTAAAGATGTTTTCATTTTTTTAAATTTTATTACCAAACTATGTTTCGCAATCACGTACAACATAGTTTTTTAGATGTAAAATACATCTTTATTCGCCTTATTTAGAACAAAGTCGATGTATTTTATAATCGTTTATTTGAACTTTCAATGGATTTGGGCATACATCATTTTAATGCCCATCAACTTATTATTTCCGCGAAGGGATTAATTTTTTTATAGTTATAGCCACTGAATCAATTTTACCACGTGAATAGTAAACAGGAAAATACTCATCTTTCGCCCAAGGCTCAAACAAATTGTTGTAAAACGGACTATCAGGATTACCAGATTGTCCAGGGCCGTTGGTCCCTACTGCAGCATCCCAATCGCCAGTATTCACAATCATACGAAAAGAAGCACCACTGCTTTGTTTTAAATTACCACCAGTTGAACCAGGAGTATAGGCATTACCTCCCCTTGGCAATGGCCCAAGATCTAGTAGAGCTCTTGTCTTTTCATTTACGACGTCACTCAAAGCATGTTGCATATAAGTGTGTTTGTTCTTTTTTTGCCCATAATGCCATAAGTTCATGTCTGATCCAAGGCTTTTTTCTAAGTCGTCCACGCCATTGCTAAAAGCATCACTCAAAAATTTATTTCTACCTAAAATAGGGTTTACTCCAAACCTTGCATCCGGTGCTTTAATCCACTCCATAATTCGCGCCATCTGAATTCCGGGAACTATGCCCTTTCCTTCAGCAGGAATAAACCGTTCATTCGCCATTTTTTTAATTTGGTTTTCCCAAGCTACATATATGGAGGAGGAAATAGAATTGGGCTCGAGCCTAAAATCCCAGTCGGCCATTTTTTCTTTGGCCTCAGCAGCTTTATCCATAAAAGCAATGCCTTTTAACATAGGTGCTAATATGCTAGCAGGAATTGATAGATAATCGGTCTGAAGCGCCTTCATATCTTCCATGGTCATGTTTTTATTTGCCCCTAACACTTCATTTACACGGTCACCACGATAGGGATCTGACCATGAGAAGCCAATTGCATCCCAATGGGTGAAGTCATCTGGGGTTACATTCTGGTTGGCCGTAGCTAAGAAGCCTTCTTCAGGATTAAAACCATTTGGTTTTTCTACAATTGGCAAATAGCCATCCCACTCATAACGCCCATCACCAGGTATAGGGACAAGGCCGCTAAAATTTTTGCGAATTGGGGCAATGCCAACAGCCTGCCACCCTATATTTCCTTTTTTATCTGCCCATATCATGTTTTCACCAGGGATATTGCTATAATTACATGCCTCTCTAAACTCCTCCCAAGATTTTGCCTGATCCATACGTAAAGATGCCAAATATGGAGAGCCACCAGATTCTAACCAAGCACAACGTACAGCATAGGCTACATTATTTTCAGTGTCGATATAGGTGACGGGACCATGTTTCGTAAAAGACAGTTTTACGATACTATCATTTCTACCCTTTATTTTTATAGTTTCAGAAATATGTATCATATCCTCCCAATTGCCCTTGTACTTGTATTGGTTTGGATTTTGTGGATTTAGTTCATACACATACAAATCTTCGCCATCGGTTCTAAAAACGGTTAAGCCCCAAGAACCATATTTATTATGGCCAATAGAAATACCTGGTATTTCTGGTTCACCACCTCCAATAACATTCCACCCTGGTGCTACTAAATGGTTCATGTAACGTAATGATGGTATGGCAATGGTTCTATGTGGGTCGTTGGCCATATAGGTGTTGCCATCTGCCATACGACTGCCCATAACTACCCAATTATTACTACCAATGGCCAAAGAATCATTTTTGCCTTCGTAAGGGGATAATACCGCTTCCTCTTCCTTGGTATTTTGATAAGCAGGAACGATGTCGTCTTTTAGGAATTTCACAGGTTTGCGATAGATATTGTATAGTGCTAAAATATCATCCGATAACAAATCTGTATTTATACTAGGGTCAATTGTTAAATTGGGCTCCTTTGGATGAAACCAATATAAATCTTTTACCATTTCTTTGCCCAGTTTTGTTAACGCACGTCCTATTTGCAATTCTTGACCAATATTTCCTAATAAACCTTGATGTCTTGAAATAACTATCTCTGGAGTCCATTTTTGTGGTTGTATGTCCAGAATTTTAAACTCGATTGGCAACTTTTCTGGGGTTTTTAAAATAGCTTCGATGTAGGCGTTTATTCCATCGGTATAAGCTGTAATAATTTCAACGCCATCATCATGGTAATGATTCATCTCTGTGGTCATATCACCTCTAAATTTAAACAGACGCGTACCTATATCCCGGTTCAATTCTCGTTCTCCAAGAATTTCAGCTACGGTACCCGTGGCTTGCCTTCGCCAGATCTCAAACTGAAAAAGCCGGTCTGCCGCTGCCGCATAACCTTGTGCATAAAAGAGGTCGTGTTGGTTTTTAGCATAAATATGATTAATACCCCATTTATCTCTAACAATCTCAACAGGTTCTTCAAGTCCGTCTACGAGAAGTTCATTTACGGGGATAGTTTTAGAATCGTTACAGGAAAAGGAGAGTACAACTACAAATAGTTTTAAAATTTGTCTCATTCTATATGTTCTTCTTTGGTTTATTTGTTGTTCATTCAAATATTACGGCTTACTCATCGTTTATTTGAACTTTAAAGCACTGGACTAGGCCTTTTCATAGGATACATTGTTATAACCCGTTAATTCTTGTTTTTCATTCGTTTATCATGTGTCAAAAACCAGTCATATAATTCCGGTTCAGGATACACTACCCAATGAATCCAATGCCCTACATTAGGTAGCACTGTAAATTTCAAATTCTTATTTTTCCCTTCTAATCTTTGAATAACTCTTTCTGTTTCCTCGAACTGTACTACTTTATCAATTTTACCATGGAAAGCCCAAATAGGCATATCAACCAATTTTTCAATATTTTGATCAAGGTATTCAATATGACTTGTAAACCCACTCATTGGTGCAATAGCCGCAAATTTATCCAGATATTTTGTTGCTAGATACCAAGTGCCAGACCCTCCCAAACTTACACCAGTTAAGTATACTTTATTTGTGTCAACTCGATATTTTGAAGTTATTTCTTCAAAAAAGTTCTCAAACCAGTTATCAGTCGACCATCTAAGATGTAGCGGACATTGCGGTGAAGCAATTATAAAAGGGAATTCTCTCCCTCTATAAGTTTGATCAGGAATACCATAACCATATAACTTGTTTAAATCTGTTCCTCTATGCGATCCACCATGTAGGTATATTATTAAAGGATAGGTTTTTAAAGTGTCTAACTCATATTCAGGAGGCGTATAGAGCAAATATTTATAATTGGTGTCTGCTGGATTCTTTTTTAATCCTTTCTCCAGAACCATATCACATACCAATTCCCCTTCTTTTGACCATCCGAGGCAAGAACCATTCATCTGCCCTTTTCCATTGCCTTCAACATTGCCCTTTATCCATTGACTTCGTTGGCTTATTTGACCATTTGAATACCATTCCTCCATTTGACCATGGAATTTTCCATCAATAAAATTACATCGAGATTCCAGTTGTCCATTTTTATACCAAGTTTGATAAAATCCTTGTTTGGTGTTTTTACTGTAGTTACACCAATAATTCTCTTTAATCTTTTTATTAAATGAACTATAAGTACCCTGCATTTGAATCTGACCATTTTCAAAATAATCTCTAACACGATATAAGCTATTAATCTTATCAAAACGAATAATCCGTTTGTAAATAATCGTATCATTTTTAGAAATTGGATGATGCAAATAAAATGTCTCAACTTCTTGGGCTTGAACTGAACTAATATAAGTGACTAGTGCCAATATTAATATAATGTTCTTCATTTTTAACAGGCTATAACAATTGGATAGCATCATTGATGATATCCCATTTATGTCTAAGTTAATAATCGTTTTTTTGAATTTTATAGAACTGGACTAAGGCTTTTCATAGGATACATTGTTACCTGACCTATTTACTACAATTCTCCAAAAACAACCGCATTTAAAGTTTTACCTACATAAATTTTCCATATTAAAACATTTTTATATGCTATTCTTAAGATTGTCTAGTATTTATGTTTCATGATTGATTTTTCTTTAACCCAGTTAAGCGATCTATTTTTCAGAGCCCAAGATATCCATAATGTAAAGAATTTCAGCTTGTCTTGAAAACCTATATTCTTTAAGCTTTTCATAGGTCAATTCGTAATGTGGGATTAATATATTTTTTGGATTAGGGGAATTTAAGAGATCTGTATCATGGACAAGAAATGAATGCGAGATACTTCCTCCCAATTTCGAATTATTGAGTTCATAGTCAACGGTTTCTCCCATTTGCATTACGTTTTGAGCGGAGGCGCTACCCACTACTGTAGCTCCCATTAATTCCAAGGATTTTGCGAACATAAAGCCCGCACTAAAAGTCGCAACATTGGTGACTACCATTACATTTTTTGGAAGATAATAGTTTGAATGTGTGCCTTTTTTATATTCATCATAAAAGGTTTTTGAAAGGGCTAAATCTTCTTCAACTATTTGTTCTGCATACTGAGGAGTAAGTTTTTCATTGATCATTTTTTCATAATCACGAAAATCATAATCGTTTTCTGTTAAACTAAATGTTCGCTGTGTACCATTTATCAAAGAGTTGTTAATATCAATTAAGGATTGATCTGGGTCATCTTTTAAGTAGTAAGGTGATAATTTACGAGCCGCTATATTAGTCCGTCTGTGGAGTTCTTTAAGAGCGTTCTTTCCATACAAAAAGTAAATTAGCATATCAGAAGGGAAGGCCCATCCACCTGTGTTGGTTCGAAGATCTATAATCAAAGAATTGGTTCCGGATTCTTTCATTTGAACTACAAGGTCTGTGTATATTTCTGTGAGTGATGGAAGTGCTTTAATTACTTCTTCTATTGGTTCATTTGATTCTTTTCCATAAATGGACTTATAGAAGTCTCGTGCATCTTCTGAAACATCGGAGTAAGTTGCTCTTTTTTCATATGTCTCTTTGTTTTCTACCATTCTTCGTACTTGTAAGTAGGCTACTTTTTTCTTTTCACCTATGAATCCCCAACCAAATTCTCGCCCGTTTAATGAGGGTAACTCTATGCCAAGATCTGGTCTGATAGATTTCCAGTCAGGTCTCGGCAAAGTCTGAAATTGTGTTTTTTCAATTTTCCCGTTGGGTAACAAAAATGTCACATTAATATATGTTTGGTTTGTCCATTCCGGAACAAGATCCTCTAATACCGTTTTTTGTGTTAAAAAATGCTCAAAATTTCCCAAGACAGCTAAAGTCCCATATATATTATCTGCGCTGTAGTATTCCTGCGTTCGGCTTACAATTTCCTCAAATTCAACACCTTCAATCGAATGTAATCTCGAACCGAGAAGATTTCTATACTTTTCATCTTCTACCGCTGAAACGTATAGGTCTTTTTCAACAACGTAAAAAAGTATAGGAATGCCTGAAAACTCAAAAGGAGAATCCGGGTAGACATGCGTATGTCCGTCACCTACAGAAGCAATGAATGGACTGAGAAGTCCTCTGAAATCTTCTCGTGTCATTCCCTTTTCAGGTATTGCATTTAAAAGTTTTTGAAACCGTTGATGAAATGCCATTTTACCTCCCCCCTTAAAATAAGGTTGCGGATGTACATTTTCAAGTAAGCTTAGCAGTTGTCGGACATCCTCGACCAATTCTTGCTGACCAATCAGTTCTTTATCTTGGGCATAAGTTGTTTTTGGGGTAATTAGAAATATTGTAAATAGGAAACCAAATATCCTGTTTTTAAGATGTATGGTAATCATGATAGATCTAATTTGAGTTAATCTGCTTCGCTTCTTTAACTATATATGGTAACAATAGGAAAACATCATTGACTATCCCATTTATAAAACTATGTTAAAAATTAATCAATTAGTAATCGTTTATTTGAACTTTGATAACGTTTAGCATAAAATGCGTTTTTAATGCATTTTACATAGTGTTATCTGGTCTTTTACATTATAAATATTATTTCGCTTTAATAATATACTGATATGGAAGCAAATCTACGTTTACATCAAAAGAGGTATAGTCTGCTTTTTTTAATTCATTAACTACAACATCGATGGGTAACTTATGGCTCAGAGGAGGACCAATGGGGATTTCAGCTTTGTAAAAATCAATAATTACTAACTCACCTTTAGGTTTTGTGCCCTTTTTTACTTTAGCAAAATACTCAGGACGGTTTTCAACATGATGATACGTATTAACGATTAATACCATGTCGACTTCTTCATCTTTCAAGTTAGGGGAATCATATGGTATTTTACGGGTTTCAATATTATTTAAATTGTTTTTTTCGATTCGGTTTTGTAGAAACTCTTGAAACTCATCATCCACATCAGCAGCAATAACTTTCGCCCCTTTTTCTGCTAATTTCACAGAGAAATAACCAGAACCAGCTCCAATATCCATGATAGTTTTTCCTTGTATATCTCCTAAATATTCCAAAACTTTTTGAGGTTGTTGATACGCATCTCTTTCCGGGGACTCGAATCGTTCGATTAAATCTTTAACAGAAGATTTGTGCATATGCTCATTAGCTGAGCCATGTTTTGATTGCTCATCATTGTGATTCTCATGATCAACTACTTTTACTTGGCCAGTATCTGTACGACGATGGTTGTTATTGCAACCAATACATAAAAAAAATGTTAGAAAAAAAGCTGTTTTTTTCATTTCTGTATCTTTTTGGCGGTTTGTTTTATCCTCTATTTGAACTTTCGACAAGATAAGGAATCAACAGCGAAGTAGATTAAATTAGAGTTTAAATCCACTTCTTTTAGGGATAGAAAAGGAAGAACTATGGAAATGGATAAATACTATAGCCGGCTGTTACCGGTATTAGAATGTATAGTTAGTTCCGGGAAGAAGGTTTTTGAAAGATCACTTTCCGGCTTTCCTTTCAAATATTGATCCCAAAAATTCAGTATAACTGTGTTCATGATTTCTACGATGCGCCTACCCTGTAGCTCACCGGATTGCCCATAGAATTTAAGAATTGGCCAAATGATGGCCATATCGGTCAAGTCGGCATGGCGTGTAGCATTAAGATGGTATTCATAGTAGTCTGTTGTACTTTGCATAAAAAGGAAATCATTCATTCCAGTCCCGTCATCACTGGCGAATATCATAAACGGCACATTCAGGCTATCTTTCTGAGTTATCCCGTACTGCAACCCATCCAGATTTATCCCTGCGGTTATGCGATGATCAACTTTACACAACTCTCCTGCCGTAGCACCTCCAATAGACATGCCCATAATTCCGATTTTTGCAGCATTGATGTCAGGAATTAAACCACGCAATTTTGAAGGATCCGAAAGTAACCAACTCAGTACATATTGGGTGTCTTTAGTCCATGCAACTACCATGTTATTGATCGCATCGGCTTTTTCAATAGAAGCGAGAACTATTTTACCGCGCTCTTCGGGATCTGTTATTGAGGCAATCGTCTTTCGGGCTTCTTCTATGGGCTCAGAGGCTTCCGCTATCCACTGCATGCCCTCATTGAATTTTTCAAAGCTGGAAACAAACTCAGGTAGTATTACGTTATCCTGCCCAAGGTCTATGCGAATGCTCTCATAAGGATGTCCTATGCTTGCCACTATATAACCGTGACTTGCCAAATGCTCCATCAGCAACGTGTTTTGGGAAGTAAACATTTGCAGGCCATGATTGAATAGGATCAATGGATAAGAGCCCTTTACCGGCTCTAAGTTTGGAAAGGAGTGCGTACGGATTTCTTGTAAATAATTAGTGAAAAAGCTGATTATATCCTTCCTTCCCGAATAAAGCCCAGACCATAACGTCTTTGCCTTTGTTACAGAGCCCTGTCTTCCCGGATACCATATTTCTACGAGCAATTCCATTTTGTCATTCGGATCTTTGGTATGGTACTCACTGCGATTTTCATCCAGAACTGTCACCAATGTGTTGCCTACCACATATTTTCCCCGGGGTTCGTCTAATTTTAGAATAGGCATGGTCGTAGCATAGAAGACTGAGGTTCCTGTGAGTACCATAGCAAAGAGAAATCCTAAAATTCTAAAAAACAGATAGCTGATAGATTTCTTGAAATAGAACAGCCCCAGAACAATCATTACCAGATAGACAAAGGCCATTTGCCATCTTATAACTTCAAATATCATGTGAAGTACGAAAATGCCCAGACTTATTTGGATAAGAAGTTTTTGGATTTTTCTACACTTTCCAAAAAAAGAAAGGACAATAAGCAATACCAATGTAATGAATAGAAGTATAAGCTCTAAAAATTGCATAGTTTAATTTTTTACAAGGTTTTTTGCAAGTGAACCCCGAACAAAACGGCATTGAAAACTTCGATTTTAAAATCATTTCACTCTATATTTGTTTTCAATGGGGTAAAGAAAATAAATGATTTGCAACATGAGGTATTGATTTATGAATCAGTACCATATTGTGCACAATGCTAGAGTGATTTACCTGTAACGAATTAGATTATGTGGCCGAGTATTATTAATGCCCTTGCACTTACCGCGGCAATCATTCTGGTTTTTATCCTCAATATCTTACCGGCCAGAAGGGGAGACAGAAACCTGTACCTTCTGATTCTGTTGGTTTACCTGATTGTCCACCTTACAGGTGGACTACTTATGCTAAACGGGGTTTTGAATTTGAGTACTTATGCAATGTTTTCTTTATCAATAGTTGTTCTGTACGGTCCTACCTTTTATTATTATATAAGAAAATTTTACGATTTCCCCGCCAAAGGTTATTTATGGCATGTGGTGCCGTTTGAATTAGGACTATGGTTCCTGTTTCTTATGCACGGTCTTAAAATCCTTGAAACACCCCAATGGTTCTACAATCTATATTATACGACCATATTGCTGGTATACTTTATCGCTGCCTTAAAAATAAGGTTATCCGTTCCCATAAAGCAAGGAAAGGATTGGATGAAAACCATGGCCATTGGCTTCGGGGGCCTAATCATTTTGTACATTATAGAATCGATTTGGATGAGTATCGACTTTGATTCAATTGACAGAATAGTCCTTATCAACACCACGGTTTATAATTTGTTTTGTTTTGTCTTTTTACTTATTTCAATAAAACAGATCATTACCAGGCCTGAGGCTTTTTCCAAAATGCGGATCAGGATTCCCTATAGCAATGAAAAAATAGAAGACATTGATACGGAGTTAAATGTAATATTATCGTATGTTTTGCATCTAAAAGAATACAAAAATCCAAATCTAAATCGCACGATGATTTCAAATGCAACGGGTGTGGGTATACACCGTATTTCCGAAATCATCAACAGTAAATTTGAAAAGAACTTTAACGATTGGATCAATGACCATAGAATCAAAGAAGCAAAATTACACCTGACAAATTCTCAATTAAGCATTAAGGAAATCTGTTATGAAGTGGGTTTTAATTCCAAATCGGCCTTTAATAGTGCCTTTAAAAAACGAACCAATATGACTCCTTCCGAATATCGCCTTAAAAACACTGAATAACATATGACCTCATATGATTGTATCGTTTTATTTAACTTAAGAGAACTGGACTAAGGCTTTTCATAGGACACGTTGTTAGCCATTGTTTTACTCTAGTTTCTTTTTCATCAAAAAATACGGCTCCAAACTTATGACGTCTATAATTTGATTGGAGTTTTGGTCGAAGTTATTCAACTGAGAGTTTATTATGTAATAAATATGTCCGTCAATTAAATCAAATGTCGTTGGTAAAATAAAATGTTCACCATATGGAACAATTTTTTCCTTTCTAATAATTTTCTCTTTTGATTCATCTAGGTAGTAACGATAAACACCTAATAAGCTCGTATCTCTTTTTGCATTTACAATACCTATTAAACTATTATTATAATATTTCATCCCATCAATTCCTGTATAGTCTCTATTTGGCTCATTGAGTATACTTTTTGACTTTATATCTATTATGCGTATTCCAGTATTATATGAAGCTAAGTAAAGATATTTATCATCATCAGAAATGCTTATCCCATTGGAATGGGCGATTTCATCGTCTTCTAAATAAACTTCCAATTTTTTACTAGAATTCTGAACTGTATATATTTGATTACTTTCAGAATCAGTAATATAAATATCATTTTTTGAGCTAATAGCCAAATCATTTAAATAGATGAAAGTTGAGTCATTAATAGAATAAGAATTAATCAAATCACCTGTTTTAAGATTTAAAAGTAGTAGAATAGATTTATTATTTTTTTTAGGTAAACTATTACCTAGGGCAAATAATGTATTACCTTTGATGGTCATCCCAAAACCTGACAAGTAACCATATTGATTACTTTCAATGAATTCAGTTGGAAAACTACCATCAAGTTTACTTTTTACAATTTTGTTTTTTCTTAAGCTATTTATAAATACGATTTCAGATTTAGAATCAATTGCTATTCCTTCAGGTATAAGGTCTTTTTCAAAATTTAAATTTATTAGCTCCGGAGCTTCTTTCTGACAAGAATTTAGAACTACTAAAACCAACATAATAATAACTAGTCTCATTATTCTTCAATTATTTTAATAATGGCTAACGGTCTCGTATAAGAATAGTAGCGGATTTTGAAACATTAATTCATCGGTCAAACACGTACTTTTTTATACTTACATACTTTGGTTTTAGTAATTAAACCGCTATTATTTTTATACATTGTTGGCAGTAGTAATTATTCAAATATGGCTACAACCCTAGCTGGAGCTGCCGAAGCGCCAACAATTTTTAAAGGAAAAACGGCAACTTTAAAGCCTTCGTATGGAAGCTCATCTAAATTTACAAGTTGTTCTATATGACAATATTCTTTTCGCTGCCCAACTAAGTGAGCTTCCCAAAATAATTCAGAATTGTTGGTTTCTTTTGCTTTTTTAATAAGATGTTTTAATGGCAAATCCCAACCCCAAGAATCAATTCCCATTACTTTAATTCCTTGATCAATGAGCCATTCAGTCGCTTTTGCACTCATTCCAGTTCCTTTGTCTGGAAAGTCTTTGTTTCCATTGTAAATATCTCTGCCCGTATTAATCAAAACAATCATCCCTTCTTTGAGAGATAATTTTTCTTTGTCCAAGAATCCCTGAATATCTTGAACTGTTATTGCATCAAAATCTTCTTTATGTTTCATATCAATGACCAGACCATCTCCATAACACCAATCTAATGGAATTTCATCAACTGTCTTGGCACGTTCTCCATTTACGGTAGCCGAATAGTGCCATGGTGCATCAATATGAGTGGTAGAGTGCACCCCCATTTTTTTGATGGTATCATCTGCCCAACCTTTAAAACCTTTAGGGTACAGTTTTTTAGGTAAACCCAAGAAACGCAGCAATAAACCTGCTTTTTTATGTGATTTATGTTTGATTTTTACCTTCATAAACCAAGGGTCCGATTTATTGTACTTAATTGGTTTTGATAGATCTATTATTTTCATTGTTACTCTTATTATTACTGCCAACGGTTTGGCTAAACTGCGTTTCAATGCGGTTTAGGTTTTGTTGTGTGCTGGCTTTTTAGTTTTCATTGTGCCCATGGATTGTATGAACCAAAATTCCATATATACCCTTCCGGGTCTTGGCAACTATATCCACGCCCACCATAGTCCTCATCTTTTATATCTACTATTATTTCTGCTCCAGTATCAATCGCTCTTCGATAATGTTCATCTATCTCTTCTACAATTATATAGACGGTTTGTGTATTAATTCCATCAAGGTCTTTAGGGATCCTTACGTATTTACCAAATTCATTATCACTTTCAGATCCTAACATAATCATAGCATTACCAAAACTCAACTGGGCATGGGCAATGGCTCCATTTTCTCCTGGTACTACTAAATGTTTTTCAAATCCGAAAGCGCTACATAACCACTCAATTGCTGCTGGAGCATCTTTATATCGCATTGTTGGAATTATTATAGATCCGATTTGCTTCATTTGGTTGTTATTTTGGTCATTGTTTTAGATTGCACACAACGGTTTGTGTATGGACAGTAGGGCAAATTCGAAGTACTTCACTTTCGGTTTACCACTAAGCTAAAACAAACGTTTTTACTTTTAATTTTCTTTTTGTTAATCGTCAAAACTTTGTTTTGGCGTTGCCTGCTTAAAGAACAGGACTTTCAATTTATTCTAAATGCCCTATTGGCTATACACCTTGTTACAGGGCGTTTTTATTGATTTTCAACATTCATTAATACTATATTGTCGGTGCTCTAAATTCTAATTATTAAATAGTTCGTCAATATTTTTATGATCAATCTTTTCATGATCTTCATTTGAAAACTCTGGATGATTATCAAGGTGTTTGGTAATGATTGGAGCCATTTTAGCAAAAGGAAAGTCACTTCCAAAAACAATTCGTGAAGTTCCAACAAATTCATTCAAAGTATTTAGTGCATAACCACCGGTAGTCATGGCTGTGTCGTAGTACATGTTTTTAATTTGATTTAACCCTTTTTCAGGAGCACCTTTTATAAGAAAATCATAAAGAGATCTTAATATTGGTGGTTTTTTATCCTTTTGAGCATAACTAATTAATGAAAGTCTCCACGCTAAATAAGGAAGAGTACCACCTCCATGGGCAAGGATATACTTAATGTCTTTGAATTTATCTAATACTCCTCGATACATCATATTGGCAACAGTACGCGTTGTATCAAAAGTTACCTCAATTAATGAATTTGGTAGTCCCTCTTCCTGTAAGTTTGGGTCATATTCATCCGCAGGGTCGGTAGGATGTAAAAACACAACAGCTTTTCTTTTATTTAATTCATTAAAGAATTCATCATACTTATTATCTCCTAAGTATTTCCCATCGTAATGAGTTAATAAGCAAACACCATCTAGTTTTAATACATCTAAAGCGTACTTTAATTCTTCAACAGATTCTTGAGCGAACCCCAAAGGAATACAAGCAAATGCACCAAATTTATCTGGGTGTTCTTTTTTTAATTGCGCCATATACTTGTTACACCACCTAGAAATTTTCAATGAGAATTCTTTATGTTCTTTAAAATAGACTCCTGGAGAAGAGATGGATGCAATAACTTTATCTGCACCTACTTTTTTCATGAAAGAAAATGAAGTTTTAGGAGTCCATTCTGGAAAGTCTACGCCTAGTGAATTAGTAATATTAATTTCCTTTAACATCTCTACATACTCCTGAGGTATTATGTGGTGATGAACGTCAATTTTTTTATTCGTCTTCATATCCTTTGCTTTAAAAGTGAAATGCTAGTTGTTTTTCAATGCCCTGTAACTTGTTTATATAGATGTAAAATACATCTATATAAGGCCATATTGGCATAAAACCGACGTAAACGCGCATTTTTTAATGTAAAGTTAAAAGTTATACGAAGGCATTATTATTTTTTCTTTTTAATATGCCTCTTACAGAAGGTCCGTTCCAATTCTTGCTTTTCATCCCAAAAAACATCCCCACACTCTTTGCAGTTTCTTCTTCCTTGTACAGCCAAATATTTATATAGTGTTGGCTTGGACTTTATCCCAACCAATTTCATAATATCTACAATAGGAAGATTATTCTCTTTGTAATAAGATGCTGCTAATATAGCTTTTTGTTTTGCAATTTTATTAAGACCTTTCTTTCGACCTAGTTGAATTCCCCTTCGTCTTGCGCTTTTTAGACCAGCAGTTGTTCTTTCAATAATAATATCCCGTTCCAATTGTGCAATAGCGCCAAACAATGTAATAACAAATTTACCATGAGCTGAAGTGGTATCGATGAAGGGATCTTGGATACTTCTGAATTTAACCCCAAGTTTTTCAAACTCATCGACTAACTTTAATAAATGAGAAATACTTCTCGCAATCCTATCAAGTTTCCAAACGATTACAGTATCACTCTC
>JAAETN010000636.1 GCA_024228355.1 Maribacter sp.
TCCCTGGTTTGTTCTACGCTGTTATTAAAAGCTAATCCAGAATATTCTGTGGGAATCAATTTGAACAGCGCGTCATTATTAGCAATATCAAGGTTCTTTTTCTTACAGCTACTAAAAAATAGTAACCCTATTAAAGCAATGACAAAAAGGGTAGGTTTATGAATCATTAATACATGAATTTGGTGTTCAGTAATTGTCTTATTTCGAAAGCTATAAAAAAAAAGAGTTGTTTTGAAATTTAAAACAACTCTTTTTAGAATAATGAATATTTATATTAGAAATTCGGTCCGCCAGTATCCCACCAGAGCCTAGTTCCAATTTCATCAGGTCCGCCAAGGAAACCAGTTGCCTCAGCAACAGACGCTGCATTGTTTTCACGTTGGCTTTGGACAAAGACTTGTCTTCTCAAGAAATCATCTGCCGGAATAACTCCCCAATCAGCATTACTATCATTCTGGTAATTGAATGGTAATTTTGGGTAATCTGTTCTACGGTGATCCACCCATGGTTCAATGGAATTTGTATAGGCATTGATCCATTTCTGTGTGATGATCTTTTCGAGTTTCTCTTCATCAGAGCCGGCATCATTCCAAGCTACTGTACTTGTAATTCTATTTACAAAATCATTGATAGCTCCGGTCGCTTGTGGATCATCATAGTCAATAGGTAAATTAGTATCATTAGCTAGATACGTAGCAGCACCACCAGCTCCCCAATCCTCAAATGAGGCATTTACCCCAGCTTCGTAATGTGCCTGTGCTGTTCCTGCACCTGTCCAACCTCTTAACGCAGCTTCAGCCAATAAAAAATGGGTCTCAGCAGCAGTAAAAAACCGTCTGTTTTCAACTGTTTTAAAGTCAGAACTAATATTGGAATAGAACAATCGGTCACCTTTAGCCACCAATTCGGCTCCATTGCGAATTCCCTTATAAGGAAAATTGGGATGATCTGAGATATCCGGTAGTTGCCCTAGGTCATTTTCGGTAACAGGGTCAAAAAATTTGGAAATTCTTGGGTCGTCATAGCCAATCAGAATAGATTCCATAGAGGCACTCATACGTGTATCACCCCAGCCAAAACTAATGGTCACTGGTGGGAAAATAGCACCGTACAATGATACCATAAAATTATCGCCATTAGTTTCAATTAAACCAGCTGGGTCACTAATTGCCTTTTCGCCTTGACTTTTCGCCAATGCAGGATCAACTTTTGATAATCTAATCGCCAATCGCAAACGCATACTGTTTACTAATTTCTGCCATGCTGGAATACTGCCACCATAACTTGCATCAAACTTGCTCAATCCCGTATAATCCGTATTTGCTGCCAAAACAGCTTGGATTTCATCCAATTGCGTGAAAAACGCATTGTAAAGTACGGGTTCGGAATCGTATGTTGCAGGTTCCTCACCAAATTTAGTATAGATTACAGGACCATGATAGGCTGTTAATCGGGACATGCCCAATAACTTAATCAGTTTGGCCCATTCCACGAAAACGGGATAGTCTTCCGCTATGGCAACTTTGGTCACTAGGGTTGCAGGTGACATTATACTTCCATAAATCCTATTCCAATAGGTATTCCATCTAATATAATAGGTAGTATTATTTATCCCACCTACAAACGGAGTTGGTGTGGCTAAATGCCGTACCCAAGAATCATGGGATAAATTATGTTCTATTTGATGACCAAAAAGATTCTTCAACATTGGAGGGTAAAAAGCCCCTACATTGTTGAAATCCTGTTTTAAGGACTCATCTGTAACCTGGTACGGACTTTCGTTCAACTCAACGAAGTCATCAGTACATGCACCCATGTTAAACAAGAGTGCTACAATAAATATGTATATTATTTTTTTCATGCCTTTTTTTTTAGAATGTTAAACTTAAGTTTAGTCCGTAAGTCCTGGTTGACGGTAAGTTATAGTTATCTATACCAACATTATTTCGTCCTGTAGCTTGTTGAATTTCAGGATCAAATGGTGCATCCTTGTGAAAGAAGAACAAGTTGTTTCCAATAAATGAAACTGAGGCATTTTTAAGCCAATCAAATTGATCAACATTAATATTATAAGATAAGGCCAACTGAGATAATCGAACACTGGTCCTATCATAAATATGTGGTTCATCAATACCATTTCGGCCACCGATAGCGTCATAATAGTCAAAAGGATCTATTTGACTAACCGCAGATCCATTTTGCACCGCGTTAATAATCTCATATCCTCTATCCCTAGCAACGGCCGATCTCTCAGATACACCATAGCCATCCAGTAAGGCCTCTGTTTGGCTGGCCACTAAGCCACCGAACTTACCATTTATTTGCATATTCAAAGCCCAATCCTTATAATTTACAGTATTGCTCCAACCCACAATATAATCAGGTTCTGCATTACCAAATAATTCTCTATCGGTTCTTAAAGGTCTTCCATTACCATCGTCTAACATAATACGCCCTTGATCATCGCGTTGAAATTTACGTGCATAAATATCGCCGATAGAACCACCTTCTACCATTCTAATTGATATACCCTCAGCACCACCTTGGCCAACACTCTGTGTATCAGGATGCAATTCAACAATTTCATTGGTATTCTTAGAATAGTTCAAGGCTGTGGACCACGTTAAATCTTCAGTTACTATAGGTTTTCCAGTTAAGGTAATTTCAACCCCTTTATTGGTGATTTCACCCGCATTCACGAAGAAAGATGTAAAATCTTCGATAGGCTGGTTTATTTCAATGAATTGATCTTGGCTATTGATATTGTAATAGGTAAAATCAATACCTAAACGGTTTTGGAAAAACCTCCAATCCAAACCAAATTCAGTAGTACTGATAATTTCCGGTTTGGCATCGGTAAATGGTTTTGTAGTATTAAAATTAACAGAACCATCCGAATTGATTGTATGCCTAGGGAATATTGCATTATAAGGTATTTCATTACCTACACTTGCATAGGAAGCCCTTAATTTAGCAAAACTTATTGCTTCAGGTAAATCGAACATTTCGCTCAATAAAGCCGTTAAACCAAAGGAAGGATAGAAATAAGAATCATTTCCTGTAAGTGCAAGAGTAGAAGCCCAATCATTTCTTCCGGCAATATCCAA
>JAAETN010000637.1 GCA_024228355.1 Maribacter sp.
ATTAGGTAGTTCGCACGGTTTTTTTAAGGATTAGGAATGACAAAGAATATAATACTAGGAGTTACTGGTAGTATCGCCGCATTCAAGGCCGCATTGATCGTTTCTAAATTAAAGAGCCAAGGCTATGATATTACCGTAATAATGACAAAATCCTCACAAAATTTTGTTCACCCATTGACTTTTCGAACACTTTCACAAAACAAGGTTGTTACAGATATTTTTATTGATGAAAGTGTGTACAATCCTCAGCATGTTTCCATTGCGCAAAATGCAGATTTGGTCGTAATCGCACCTGCTACCGCTAATATCATTGGTAAGTTGGCGTCTGGAATAGCGGATGACGCACTATCCAGCACTGTCATAGCCTCTAATATTCCTGTGTTGATTGCTCCGGCGATGGAAGAGAACATGTACCTTAATCCAATTACACAAAGAAACATAAGGATTCTTCAAGAAATTGGATACAAGTTTATAGGACCGGAAGAGGGCAGGTTGGCATCCGGTAGAGTTGGTGTTGGTCGTATGGCAGACGTAGAATTGGTAATTCAATCAATAATAGATGAACTTGAACGAGATGGTAGCGATGCAAAAAATAAAACTGAAGATAAAAAGAAAAAAAGGTTGCGAGGATCTGCCGTTACCAAGCTATATGAGTCAGGCAGCTAGCGGCATGGATCTGTACGCGGCAGTTGAAGATCAGACAATCGTAGAAAAAGGCGAAATCAAATTAATCCCTACCGGTATTTATATTGCATTGCCTTTTGGTTTCGAGGCACAGGTTAGACCAAGAAGTGGATTGGCATTGA
>JAAETN010000638.1 GCA_024228355.1 Maribacter sp.
CAGTAAACAAAGCCGCATTACGCATATGTATGCGAAGGAAAACAAGTGAAAATTTTAGAATGAGGACTGGAAAACTTGTATATTCCATATTCAAGGTCTGACCCTGGGCTTTCCTAATGAATAAAACCATTTTTGAATCACAAGATTCTAATACTAAAGCTCCATTAGAGAAAAAAGGTTCTGCCATCAAAGCCATTATAGTTGCTCTTTTAGTAGATTTCTTAGGGATATATGTATTAGGAATTATATTTATCCAAATTTTGACCTATGTACTTATTCTAACAGAAACAGGATTAGATTTTGATCAAATAGGGTACAAAATGATAGAAATTGGTACATCAATGGGTGGTGCTGAGCCTTTATTTCAATACGACATGACATCATCACAAAGTAATGAAGTTTCATCACAACTTGATTTTCAAATTATAATCGTAATGACAATCGTATTAATGCGTCATGTACTAGGTGGTTATTTGTGTGCCAGAATTGCAAACCATTACGAATATAGATATTCAGCAATCGTTGGTTTTATTGCTTGTACATATTGGGTCGTTACGGCTGTTAACAAGACTTCAGTTATTGAAAATATAATTTGCACAGCCTTAATTTTTATTGCTGGTTTATTTGGAGCATATCTATATGTAAGAAATAAAACTAACAAACGCATGAAGACAACCACCAATAACTATGCGGTTTAATATTTATCGAGGCTGCCGCTTAAAGCCTCTCTTGCAAGCATACGCACAGGTGGTGGTTGCTTATGCGGAGCGTTATAGAAAATAAAATTAACGGAAAAGGAAAGAACTATGTCACAAAACACCTCTAACGTCCTTAAAGATACCATGGAAGATTTATCAAAAAAGATTAAATTTGCTTCCGATGAAATTGCTATTTTTAAAGAAGCTCTGTGTGGCATCGTAGAGAAAGCAAATAAATCCAGTGATAAAATGCTGAAAATATCAAAATACCATTTTTGGGGCATTATTATTCTTACCTCCGTAATTGCTTTTGCAGCATTGGTTCAAGCAAAGATAATTAATTTAGAAAATCCAGAAAAAACTATACATTATGAATATCTTGGGAAAAACGAAAAAGGCGAGTTTCATAGATTCAATAGAAAGACCGGAGAAGTTGAAGCTAAAATTAATGGAAATTGGTCTTTAATTGTATATGGTTTAGAAGAACATAAAAAATAAAACTATAACAAATCCGTGGAGCCAACCCCTTTATCTTATGCGGTTTGATTACTTTTAGATTCTTTGTTTATCTTGTTTTTGTCTATTAATTTATTTGCCATACGGGGTTGCTCACCTCGACGTTTTGGGCGTAATGGACGGAGTGTACTAAAAATGAGCATTGACGATGAACTTTTTCAGAAATGGATGTACGCATCTGAGAGTGATTCTCTGGATTTCAAGAGAGATCAATACGAATTTATTGGCGCTACAGACGCTGAAAAGTCTGAGTTGCTAAAAGATATTTTGGCAATGACCAATTCCTGGTGTGAATCTGATGCATACATAGTTATTGGGATCGAAGATCTCCCGGTAAAGCCAAATGCGCTTCATGGGATTTCTGATCACATTGACGATGCAATTATTCAGCAATTCGTAAATGGAAAGACGGCCGCGGTTTGTCGTTTTGAATATATTAGCCATACGGACCAAGGTCTTTCGTATGGGGTTTTGCGAATTCCGAGGCAGGCCCGTCCAGCCTACCTAAAGCGAAGCTATGGGGGGCTAAAGGCCAACACTGTCTATGTCCGGCGTGGGTCTTCTACGGATGAAGCATCTCCTGCTGAAATTGCCTTGATGGGGAAAGAGGTTAATGATAGCAGGGAAGCAAATTTGATGGTTGAGTTATACGACACGCAGAATGGATTGTCATTGGGCAGTTCAATCTCTGTGACAACCAAAGAGATATTGATAACCGACAATATCCCAGACTACAAGGCATCGAGCACAGGTGGAATGTTTTCAGTTAGTCTGGGAATGGAAAACAAAAATTATTACCGCGAGATGATAGAACACATAAACTTCCGTTTGGCTTATATCCCCTTGGACTTCTGTATTGAGAATACGGGCGACCTGGAGGCGGTGAATATTCGTATTGAAATGGAGTTCCCTCCTGTTGTGTATGGCTTGCTGACTGACGGCGATGAGGTAGATGCACCGGATTCCAACATGCTCAATGTCATCTCTCGTTTATCGCCAAGTACCCCAAGTGGATTTTTAGTCGATTCATATTCTGACAGATGGTTGGCAGGAACGCATTTGGAGCGGCTGCATGCAAAGCGAAGAATGGATATTGGCGGCCGTCTA
>JAAETN010000639.1 GCA_024228355.1 Maribacter sp.
AAGTAAAAGATTCTTCCTATTTGCCGATAATTGAATTAACCAAATCGTTTAGAAATTCTGAAGAAATTGAGAAAAAGGGAAATACCGGGAATATAATGACTTATATGCAAATAGGAAATAAAATTAAGCAAATGTCTATCCATCTTATTATTTATTTAATATATGTTTTACTTGGTAGTGCTGCATTAGTTTATTTCTATAATTCATGGAACAGTTCAGCAGGGCATCTGATCATATTTATGAGTCCGTATCTTATCTTTACATCCATATATTATGGTTATCGTTTCTGGAAAAACAAACATCAGGATACACAAGAATGTTAAATACAAGAAACCAGAAGCATGTGTCTCCACGAATGAAATTAAATCTTGATTTTATTCAGCAATTTAAATCCCGATTTTATTCGGCCATCTCAATATCGTTTCCTGATTCCAGCCAACTCTCAATACCAAAGGGATATTCCAGGACATTTTTATAACCCAGCTTTTTAAGATGAATATAGAGCCTGTTGCTTGCAGGACATTTCAAATTGGAACAATAAGTGATCACCATGGTATCTTTGGTTTTAATCACTTTTTCAACTTCATCCCTGGTAGATTTATCATTTAAACTTTGAGCACTCGGAATTCGGGTCATATCATCCCACTTTTCTGACCTGGCATCTAAAAGGACCATGGGAAGGTTACTTTCCAACAGGTTTTCAAGTGCGATAGTATTAATGTAAGGACCATGAACGAGCTTTTTATACAGTTTCCAATTGGTCTTATCGCTACAACCGGATTCTTTACCTGACAGGTTACATTTGGCATTTTCATGAAGCTGGCATTTTGCACCACCTTTTGCACTCAGTTCGCAGGAAGAGCATATAGATTTATTTTGTTCTTGAGAGAAGGCCTGGGGCATTGCAAAAACCAAAAATCCAAAAATAAGAAGTAATTGTAAAATTTTAGCCATTTGTTTCTCCTTTATTAAAAAAAGTAATCACAGACACTAATTTAATTAAGTTATATATTATCGCAGATCAAGCAGTTTTTGTGCATTCTTAAAATATATTTTCTCTAATACTTCATCAGGTAAAAACACGCCATAAATCTTCCACTCACCGGTTGGTGGAAATGGATGATCGTAATAATCAAAGTATTCATCTTGCGTTTGAAAAAATCGATAATAGATTTTATATCTTGGTTGAATAGATTTACCCGGATAACGGTCTGTCCCGAATAATATACGATCCTGATATTTTATAAGAAACTTTCTTGCAGTATAAGGCTGCCGTCCGAGTTCTGCTACTCTACCGGCAACATCCACATATAAATTTGGACAGGACTCAAGCAACTTACCAAGCATCATTAAATCTTCAGCGCTATTGCCGACGTGGGCTCCTATAAAAATCGTATTGGGATGTCTTGCAATCACCCGATTTCGTTGTGCGATGACGGTCTCACGCTTTGGAAATGCGGCACCATAAAAACTCCAATCAGGGTGTCTTCTTAGCTGCATCAAACGCTCATTAAATCGATCAACAGGTTTAAAAAAAGCCACCGGGTCCGCTGTATGTATTAACACCGGCATACCAAGTTCACCTGCTTTGGCCCAGACGGGATCTAGTCTCACATCATCAATAGCCACGATCTGACCTGTTTTATCTTTCACGGTCAACCCTAGATTCTTAAAGATTTTAAGACCCCTGGCCCCTTTCGCATGTGCGGCACTCAGGAATGCCACCATTTGTTCACTAAAATCTGAATCATCTATTTTTGAAAAATCAAGATTACAAAAGATAATCAATCGACGAAGGTCATACCGTGAGAATTTTTCCAGCATTCGATCCAGCTTTTCCCCATAACCACCACTCAAATTAATGATTGCTTTAATCCCAAGTGCATCCATTTTTTCAATCAGGAATTCCGG
>JAAETN010000640.1 GCA_024228355.1 Maribacter sp.
CATGCTATGCATGTTGATCAAGCAGACCATGATTCGGTCATGATACTGAAGGAACAAATTGAGAAAAAATTTGGAAGGTTGGATGTTTTTGTCAATAATGCTGTTAGTCGTCCAATGAAAGGATACAATGACTCAATCGAATATTTTGCAGATTCTATGCGTGTGAATGCTACTGGTATGATGGATATTCTTCGTGAAATGGCTGCCCTGATTGACCAAAGCGGTGGAGGAAGTATTATTAATATTAGCTCCATGATGGGAATGTTTGGACCGGATCTCTCCAACTACGAAGGAACTGATATGGGAGACACGCCACCTGATTATTTTTTTCATCGAGGTGGAATGATAAACTTAACTCGCTTTTTAGCAAAGATGTTAGCCGATAAAAAAATACGTGCTAATTGTATTAGTCCAGGAGGCTTATTTAATAATCAGCCGAAAATATTTTTAGAAAACTATTCAAAAAAAGTTCCTGTAAAACGAATGGCAAATAATGATGATATTAAAGGCTTGGCAGTATTATTAGCTTCTGATGCCTCAGCTTATATCAATGGAGAAAATATTTTAATGGATGGTGGAATGCATGCATAATTAATTTATTTAAAAACAGATTTTGATTCATAATAGATTTATAAAATATGGAGCTTATATATATGAACATGAGAAAAAGTAGAGTGCTTAAAAAGCTAAGAGCCGGAGAGGTTGTGAGCTGTTTTAATGTCCATCTTGATGCTCAGGTTTCGGATATTGCTGGAATGGCAGATTACGATTGTCTTTGGATTGACCGGGAACATCTGGCACAGGATTGGTCGACTCTTCAAGCACATATTTGGGCTGGTAAAAGTCATGATATGGATGTGATGGTACGGGTTCCTCGTGGCAGCTATAGCGAATATATAAAACCTCTTGAACTGGATGCAACTGGTATTATGGTCCCGCATATTATGGGAATCGAAGATGCACGCAAAGTAGTTCATATGACAAGATTCCATCCGATTGGTCGCCGTCCACTTGATGGTGGTAATGCCGATGGCGGATATGCCACAATGGATTATGCTGATTATATAAAGCAAGCAAATGAAGAACGCTTTGTTGTTTTGCAAATAGAAGACCCTGAACCACTTGATGATTTGGAAGAAATTGCTGCATTAGATGGCATTGATATGCTTTTCTTTGGTCCTGCAGATTTTAGCCATGGTATTGGTGCCCCTGGAAACTGGAATCATCCAAAGCTATTGGAA
>JAAETN010000641.1 GCA_024228355.1 Maribacter sp.
CCCCCCCACTCTCTCTCGCAATAACAGAGGAAGGGAGAGTTTCAATGATTCCACATAGTCAAGCGAGGGAGTTTTTATGGAAAGCAGGTAGCAGAGAAATTTAATGTTCAAAAAAGAAAGTGTGCCACAATGTGTGCCATTGTGCAATGATTATAATCCAAAAGCAGAAAAATCATAAGTGTTGTGAGCAACTTGTTGTTATGGCCTGGTAAAGGAGATTTTAAAGATGAAAAGTATGTCTTGGCACAATGGCCACATGGCGCACTATTGCACCATGTCACACATTGTGCTAAGTTAATCTTAGTCTTCAATCAATAATAAAATTTCAGAGCTTGAATAGTTCTTCTTTTTGGTTTTTTTATTGGGTTCGTTTCCCAAACGAACCTTTATACAAAGCTGTTTGCCCGAGACCCCATAAGAAAAAAACTAGTTGTTGGTTTTGAAGAAGACTTAAGGCTTCTCGTGAATATAATTATTGTAGACTCGCAGATTTTCTTACATGGCTCTTCATTTGGAGGATTTGATACTTTCTATCCGTCTTAGAATATCATCACAATCTTCAATAGGTGTTGTGTCCTCATTCTTCCGTGACTCAAAAACTTCAACATCAGGGTCAACAGAAGGTAATATTTTCTCAATTCGATGAAATTCACTAATATC
>JAAETN010000642.1 GCA_024228355.1 Maribacter sp.
AAAAGACACTTTGATTTAGATTATCATCAAGAAAATTGGACATGCTATGGTCGATAAACGGCAAATAGGTATTTTACCAGATTAACTATTGGTAGATCAGCGATTTATCTATTTTCCTACAGCCTGAACGCCCGCAACACCGGACAAATTGTAGTGACGAAGGAAAGAAAATTTGTTCCGCGTGCTTGCGCTTGTTAGCTTCTTTATTGAAACTCACCTAAAAATTCCAACAGCGCTTTTTGTGGGTCACTTTCTTTTGATGTGAGCATTTTGATACCCCACTGATCCAGAACCGTTTCCTGAATAGGGTTTGGTCTATGCGTGAAAACATATGATCTTGGCTGGACACCGCCTCCATTATTGGATTTCCACAACTTGGCCAATTTATAGAAAAGAAATCTGAGATTTACATCGGCTAAGCTATATCCGATAAATAGAACCGATTTACCTAAAACATCAGATCTAAGCTTAATATCTAGTGGAGTCTCAAATTCTAAGCGCTCATAATAACTCGACTCATCAAGTACAATCGTATCGTCATTATCAAAGTCACCATGGAATTTTATAACTTGGGTGACACCATTCTTAATTTTTGCGATATCCGATACGCCAGCTATTTTGGTGTATTCTTTTTCATACAGTTCATATGACTTTTCTAGCCAACGATCATAATTGGTGGTGTAAACCATTGGGAACTTGGAATTTGCAATAAGCTTATGTATCTCAGAGCCTTTTAGATCCACATTCGCAGAGTGCCAATTAGTATCCATCCAACTTCTGAGTGGGCCGATACTCCCTGTTTTTACTCGGTAGTATTCTGCTAAAGCCAAACTGTCTCCGAATGACTTATATATCTCAGGATCATAGCCTAGCTCTTCAGCTATATGATTTATTAGCTCTGACCAAGTTGGAAGGCCAAGATTCTTAGAAACGCCTGCACCCGCAAAAAGAATCACATTCCCTTCTTTATATGAATTGATAAGCTCATCCATTACAGCACCTCCGAAATAAGAAAATCTCTGAAATTGCCGAATGCCAATTTTCTCATGGATATATCATTCTTTTTAATACCCATCTCAGCGAAAGTTTCATCGAAACCCTTCGGAATGAAAACACAATCCCATTGAAAGTCTCTATTACCTCTTGGCTCGGGTGCTATATTACCTTCAATGGCGCCTTCAAAAATGTATACTTTTTTAGCATCACAAAACGCAATGACAGTTTTTGCTGTTAGAGATGTATTATCTAAGCCTCCAAATAGCTCTGCGAATTTATCCGCTTTGAGCTTATCCCAGAACACCTGAGTAAGCCCACCAGGAAATCCCCGCAAACTATCAATGTATAGACCTGTGTGCTCTAT
>JAAETN010000643.1 GCA_024228355.1 Maribacter sp.
ACTGTTAAGGGATTACCGCACCGCCGAGCAAGAAGTGCAATTAACCCAGCCCCTCTCCGAGCTTTTTGTAAAGCAAGTTCCCATTGGGGTTTAAATATACTGTAACTCTTTTGTATAGTTACACTCAAATATCGTCCTCCACCCTCCTCACTAATCCAGATATCATTACATTCCGTTTCGGATATGTATGATTGTCCTAAATTCCATTTTCTGTTCTCCCTTTACTGGACCATCCAATAAGACTGGTTGGTTTAAAAAAAAAACAGTTTTCTGGGTTTTATTCATTTCTGTGTGACATTCATATAATTTCGTTTATTTTCTAACTCAACAATGTGAAGAAATCAAGAACATTCATATATCCGATTGTCAGTTTATTGACTTTTTTTGTCCCCAAAATGTGTGAATTTTGGAACAATTAGATTAAAAAATGTTGGTTTATTGACATTCAAAGTCCTCAAAAATGTCTGAATTATGGAACATTGAAGCTAAAAAATGTTGGTTTATTGACATTCAATGTCCCATAAATGCCAACTTATAGCGGACTATCCAACCAAAAAATGTCAGTTAATTGACATTCAATGTCCCATATCTCGCAACAAAATGTGGACTCTCCTCAAAAAAATGTTGGTTTATTGACATTTTTTGTCCACAAAAATTAACAAATTTGTGGACAATGAATGTCAATAAACTAACATTTTTGGATTAAAAGTGCCAAAATTCAAACATTTTCGAGGACAAAGAAAGACTTTCGGACCTCTTAGCGGACTTTGAACCGCGAGTACATGACATGTTTGTGGAGTTTGTTTCTCATGGTTTCTGTAGAGACAAACTCATGGGAAATTTTTTTTACTTTTGCTAACGTTACAGGGCTATGCTAAGCAAGTTTCGGTTGCAACAGGATCAGGAAATTATATTGTTTGCACAAAAGAATTTTTGTCGCTAAGGTTCCCTACGGGCTACCGTTGTCTACAGTAGAGGGGGTGTCCGTTTTCCGAACACATATTCGTCTTTTTGATTGGCGTCTGCTTATTACGCTGATGTTGTGACTGGAATTAAGCACAATGATTAGACAATGAATTAAGCACGGTGCTACCCGGGTTTTCCGTCAATAAGCCCCGGGGCTTATACATGGAAAATCGCATTTTTGTCTTGTTTTTTTGCCCATCGAGAAACCCCGGGGCTTATCCAAGGAAAACGCGTTTTTTTGCTTAAAAACGCTGTCTACGTTGCGCAGACTGCGCGAGCAAACTTCTCTTTGCTAAATTTTACTTGGCAACGACAAGCTTACTTCAAAATTTTAGACTAATTACTAAGAAAACATGCAAATTTTAATTGGATAAGACTGACCGTACGTATGGCAGTTTACTGCCAATGCAATTTTCACCATTCAATATTCAATATCATATGCCTATTATCGTCATAAAGTTATTAAATTTAAATTAAATTAATTATTAAATTTATCAAAAAAAGCTCTCACAAGGACTATATTCGGGCAACTTCCCAGCTGTGGTTACATACAGGTTTTTACAGCGTACCTGTAATATTGGGAGCCGGTTGGTTTTATCCTCCATCAACACCATGAAGTTGTTTAGATGCATCTCTCAAACGATACAACAATACCGATTTTCTGAACATAGAAACAGAGGTTTTCGGCTTGTCATTTCAGTAAAAAGAGCACTCTTGTTTCCATGATCCATTGTCCATTAAATTCTATATTATTCCAAAATTAATTGAGTATTAATAATTAAGTAAAATTAATTTAATACCAAATTTGACTTTTGCGATGGGGTTATGCACGAGTACCTCAGTAGCGCAAATTTTTTTCTCTTTCATAAATGAAAGGGGACAAGCCTGTGCGCGTAAAACTCGCGTGAGTTG